>CAYPXP010000008.1:0-15988 GCA_964414965.1 uncultured Pseudomonadota bacterium | reverse complement strand
AAAACATAGTGCTTCAAAAAAATTTTTATCAAAAAAAGATGCTTCTTAAAAAAAGAGGTCCCTACTTTTTACATAAGGACCTCACAACCATTATTTTTTCTTTAACGTTGGGAAAAGAATAACTTCTTTAATTGATGTTGTATTGGTTAAAACCATAACCAGACGATCAATGCCAACGCCAACGCCAACCGTAGGGGGCAAACCATATTCTAATGCGGTTACATATTCAGCATCATAATGATGTGCTTCTTCGTCGCCACCTTCACGCATAGCAACTTGACCTTGAAAGCGTTCCACTTGATCAAATGGATCATTCAGCTCATTAAATCCATTTGCCAATTCAAATCGCGAAACAAAAAGTTCAAAACGAGCAGTAATTGCTGGATTCTTTTCATCACGCTTTGCCAAAGGAGAAATTTCAATTGGATAATCGATTATAAATGTTGGCTGTATGATTTGATGTTCAACTAATGTTTCGAAAAGCCCAAAAATCTTTTCACCATAACTTGGATTTTTATTCTCTAATTCCACAGTATGTTTTTTAATGGTTTCATCAATATGATCAGGTGATAATTCTTCATCCGAACATTTGCCAATCTTTTTGACAGCGTCATAAACAGACAACCGTGCAAATTTCTTTTCGAAGTCAATAATATTTTCTCCAAAAGGAACTTGCAACGAATCAGAAACTTTTCTTACGGCATTACGTATCATCTCTTCAAGAAAGTCCATCGCAAAATGATAATCCTGATGCGCCATATAATATTCAAGCATAGTAAATTCAGGATTGTGACGAGTCGAAATACCTTCATTTCTAAAATTACGATTTATTTCATAAACGCGCTCAAAACCGCCAACAACTAATCGTTTTAGATAAAGTTCTGGAGCTATTCGTAAATAAAAATCACTATCAAGTGCATTATGATGAGTTATAAACGGCCGTGCAGCCGCACCACCAGGAATCGGATGCAGCATTGGCGTCTCTACTTCCATAAAATCATGTTCACTTAAAAACTGCCGTATTGATGAAATAATTTGTGAGCGCTTTTTAAATCTTTCTCGAGTCTCTTCAGAAGTGATCAAATCTAAGTAACGTTGACGATACTTTATTTCCTGATCAGCAATCCCATGAAATTTTTCTGGCAATGGATATAAGCATTTGCTCAATAACTTAAAGGCATCTACACGTAACGTAACTTCACCGGTTTTAGTTTTAAATGAAGTTCCTTTACACCATAAGATATCGCCCAAATTAATATAATCTTTAAAAAAATTAAACTGTTCCTCACCGACGACAGCCTGTTTGATATATAGTTGCATTTTTCCTGAGCGATCTTGTAGATGGGCAAACAACGTTTTGCCATGATCACGAATAGTTAGTAACCGTCCCGCTATTGCATGACTTTTTTCTTCACCTTCAACAAATTCATCTTGCACTTGTTGACATGTTGCCGTTACGTCTTCTTTTGGTGGCCATGGATTATAACCAAGTTCACGCAGCCTATTCACCTTATCAAGACGCACCTGATGTTCGTCTGATGCAATCAATTCTTCTTTTAGATCCATAATCACTTTTTCACTTGTTTTAAGAAGTTATAATAATGTTTTTCATTATATATTATTTTATATAATTCTGATACCTTTTCTCGACATATTCCCAATTAATAATACGCCAAAAATCAGCAACAAATTCAGCTCGACGGTTCTGATATTTAAGATAATACGCATGTTCCCAAACATCAATACACAAAATAGGATAAAGCCCTTCTTCTAGTGGAGAATTTTGATTTTTTGTACCCATAAGAGCCAGTTTCCCCGTTTTATCGGTACATAACCATGCCCATCCACTCCCAAAAATATGATTGGCCTCCTTATTAAATTCCTCATTAAAAGACATTAAAGAGCCAAAATTCATATCAATTTTTTTAAGAAAATATTCGGATGGCTTCTGTTTTTTGGGAGACATTACGTTCCAAAAAAGTTCGTGATTATAGACACCACCGCCAAAATCGCGAACACCATTATGAACAATAACAGGCAATGAATCAATGTTACACAATAATTCCTCAAACGATTTGTCATGATAATCTGTCATATGCTCAAAAACTTTATTAAATTTATCAAGATATCCTTTATAATGCTTGTTATAATGAATATCCATCGTCTTCGCATCAATAACAGGCTCAAGTGCATCAAATGCATATGGCAACTGCATCATTTGATAAGGGTACTTCATCGGAAAATCCTCTTTATGTTATTCAGTTATGTAGTATACGGTATCACCTGGATAAACGAGTTGCAATTGCTCTCGTGCTAGTTGTTCCTTTAAAAAAGGATCGTTATGCCATTGCTCAAGTATTTTTTGCAATGATGTAACTTTATATTTCATCAATTCAATCTCTTGATCTAACTGGTCATTTACATACATCATACTACGTACATGCAGAACACCACGCGATCCCATTACATAATATATAAGAAAAACAATGATCCACAAAAAACAAAAAACATTTATCATACTCAACTTCATATCAATCTCCTGATTATATACCTCAAAAGCTTAAACAAATTTGCACAAATATCGTAAGAATATACAAAAATAGACGCTATTAAATCACGCCCTTGACTTTATACAACATAAATTATGAGCAAACCCCGCCAATCCATCAAAATTGACAAAAAAGCCGTTCAGTCGTACGATAATACTATATGAAGAAAAAATATAAATCTAGAATCTACTTTCTGTCTTTTATGACACTTGTGATGTTTTTTGTATTTATATTAGCGAAACAACATCAACCTAAACAAAAATCAGCTATTGTTACTATTCAACGGTAATTGTCTTTGCCACATTACGCGGCCGATCAATTGGACGGCCTAATTCTTTTGCTATGTAATAGACAAAAAGCTGCATCAATCCAGCCATAACAAGCGGCTCTAATAATGGCTCAACTGGCTGAACTCCAAAAAATACATCCGCCATCTCTTTTAATTCTTCTTGCCCATTAAAACCAAATATAACCAAATGACCATTTCGTGCCTTAATCTCTTGAGCATTGGAAACTAATTTTTTATAAATTAATGGGTCAAGGTGAGAATAAATGATAACCGGTACGTGTTCATCTATCATTGCTAATGTACCATGTTTTAACTCTCCAGCCGGGCTACATTGAGCAAAAAGATAAGAAACTTCTTTTAACTTCAACGCGGCTTCTAAAGCAAAAGGATACATTACATGGCGGCCAATAAAGAGAAATTTTTCAAAATGAGCATATTTAGGCGCACAGGTTACCATGATATCTCGTTTATAACGCTCCATAGTCGACTCAAGAACTTGTGCGGCTATAAATAAATCATGGTAGGCCCTATCCATTCGCGCTTGATCAATAATGCCTTTTTCTAACGCAATGGCATAGGCCAAAATATAGAAGGCGGCAATTTCTGCTGTAAAAGCTTTAGTGGCACATACTGAACGTTCAGGACCGGCTTTTAACAAACTAAATCCATCGGCTTCACGTATCAAAGTGCTTGAGGGAACATTCGATAACGCTGCCGTCGGTAAATCAAAACCTTTAATCATACGCAATGCTTCAAGTGTGTCGGCCGTTTCACCTGATTGAGAAATAGCCATATACAGACTATTTTTTTGTGGAAAAAAAGGCATATAACGCAATTCAGATGCCAGCATAACATCTGTTGGAATACGAGCTATTGATTCAAAAAAGAATTTACCAATACGAGCAGCATGCCACGAAGTTCCACAGGCAAATAAGTTTAATTGTTCTAAATTTTTAATAAATGAAGTCTCACAGGCTAAGGATTGCCACAAACTATGCTGATGCTGTAAGGACTTATAAAAGACAGCTGTAGCCTGAATAGCAGACTTTTGCTCATAAATCTCTTTAAGCATATCGGATTCAAAATCATGACGATTTTCTTCCCATGCCACCTCAACGGACTCAACCACATACGTTACTTGTTCACCCTCAAAATTATACAAAACCAGATCATCATGAGCAATAAGAGCAAAACTTTCATCAGGCATATATATCATTTTTTCAGTTCGACCAGCAAAAGCAATAGGATCCGAAGCAACAAAAAACTCATGGTCACCAATACCAATACATAATGGCGATCCTTTGCGAACAGCAATTAATAGATCAGGGCGCTCTTGCAAAATAACAATAAATGCATAAGCGCCCTGTAATTTGTTTATAACTGAAACAAGTAAATTATTGATTTTTTCATTTTTTTGCTCACCCAAAGCAAATTCTAAGTAGTGAGCTAAAACTTCGGTATCCGTTTGCGAAATGAAATTGTGTCCTTGATGCCTTAACTGAGCTCGTAAAAGGTGATGATTTTCGATAATTCCATTATGAACCACCGCAACACGCTTCATTTCATCAAATTGTGGATGGGCATTAATCTCCGTTGAAGCACCATGTGTAGCCCATCGTGTGTGACCAATTCCTACATGCCCATCAATAATTCGCTCTACTGTCTTTTCAATGAGGCACTGCAATGGCCCAACGGCCTTAGTATACAAAATATGATTATTACTTGGATTTAAACACGCAAAACCAGCAGCATCATAGCCACGATATTCAAGTCGAGACAATGCATCAATGATGAAATCCCAACTATAATTCTTGCCTATATAACCCACTACACTCGACATATTTTGCCTTTTTTAAAACGCAAGAAATAATTCGTAAATATTAACGTTTAACGAATTGGAACTTACGACGAGCTGCTTTTTGGCCATACTTTTTACGTTCTTTGACGCGTGAATCAACAGTAAGCAATCCGGCTCTACGTAAAGCTGGACGCCAACCTTCATTGATTTGCAATAACGCACGAGCAAACCCTAAACAGACTGCGTCAGCTTGACCGGGAATGCCACCACCAAGAACATTTGCAACGATATCATATCGTTTAGCATCTTCAATAACACGGAATGGCTGCATAGCACGTGAACGCGTTTTTTGCGTATCAAAATATTTCGTATAATTGCGTTCATTAACATTCATGGTACCATTTCCAGGGCGAACCCAGACACGAGCAACAGCACATTTACGACGACCAACGCCATGAGCAATCGGTGTTCCTAAACTCTTTTTAGGAGCTTTTTTTGCAGCTACAGGAGCCTTTGTCTCTTTTTTCACTACTTCTACTGCAACAGCTTTTTTAACTGGTTCTTTTTTAACTACTTTTTCTGCTTCAACTTCTTTAGGAGCTGAAACT
Organism: uncultured Pseudomonadota bacterium; assembly: GCA_964414965.1. Classification (GTDB taxonomy): domain Bacteria; phylum Babelota; class Babeliae; order Babelales; family UBA12409; genus UBA12409. The sequence goes on along the minus strand of CAYPXP010000008.1, from coordinate 10,744 downwards.
TCCTTTTTAGGAGTAGTTTTTTTAGGGGTTGTTTTTTTAACTGGGGATTTCACAGCAGTTTTTTTTGTCGTCTTATCCATACGTTCTAATAACCTTTATTCTCCGATACAATTTGTATGAAAGTCTTCTCATTAAGAGTATCTTTTTATGCTTAAAAAGTCAAAAAGATGGAGCCGATGGCCGGACTTGAACCGGCGACCTATTGATTACGAATCAATTGCTCTACCAACTGAGCTACATCGGCATCATTTACATAATATCAGAAAGATTTATATAGACAAGATAAAAGACTTCTTAAGTAGTTGCATTTTATAGGAATCCACTTATCCTTTTATCAGCTAATTTCACCTACCCTTATACACAAGGAGTTATCCATGATAAAAAAATCTCTATTGAGCTTTTCGCTATTATTGCCAATTTGTTTCACCTATTCAATGGAGAATTTCCCCCCTATAATCACTCAGGAAGAAATTAACAATATAGCAAAAATAGCAATGCTCAAAGGTCTTGAAGGCTCGTATCATATTCGATTAAAAGAAATCACTGCAAATATAGGAACAATCACATTGGAAAAAGATGGCTCAACCATTCTTTCCATAAATATCAATGAAAATAAAACCTTTATAATTAATGACAATAAGATACAATTTAAAAGTCTGGATGAAACTACACTCGTAGTAACCATCAACAATCAAGAACATACCATTAAATTAGATGGACGCTCTCTCATATTTAATAATGAATATCGCCTCAGCGCGATTCCTCATAAACCTGCAAGTTTTAATGAAGATTCTCTTGAAAAGAGTATAGAAAATGAAAAAGAGCTCGATATTGAACTTGTTTTTTCAAAAATAAATTCTAATTAATCAAAACACAAAACTAATAAAGAAGAGGCTGCATTATGTTAACGCAGCCTCTTCTTTATTAGTTTTCCCCAGATTCAAACTTTTCTTGACAAGTAATACAACGCGAAGCTGCTGAATTATATTTGAGACGTTTTTCTGTTATAAATTCACCACAATCTATACAAACACCATAGGTTCCTGAATCAATCGCTTTGAGGGCTTGTATAATGCGAACATATTCAGCATATTCAGTATCTTGTAAGGCACTCCTTAAGGTCTCCATAACCGAAGTCAATGCTTGATCGCCAACGTCCTGAACAACATCATCACTCACCTTTTCAACCGACATCTCAGCAAGCTGCTTTTCTAATTCATGCTTGCGCTCTAACAATGCTTTTCGTGCTTTTTCTAAGTCAACCTTGCTCAATTTTTTGTGTGCCATTACAGCTCCTCTTTTTATTAAAAAATCGTTTTAATAATTGTTGCGCCGCCTCTTCTTCGATCCCTTTTTGTATCATTAGCTTCATCTTACTTACATCAAAGACACAAAATTTGTCAGAAGAAAATCCGTACAAAGGCGAAGATGCTCCATACACTAATCGCTTAATGCGACTCATTATAATCAATTGCATACACAAAGTACAAGGTTCGAGTGTAACATAAAGCGTACAATCATCCAAGCGCCAGTCACCAAGAGCTTCTGCTGCCTGTTTTATAGCCAAAATTTCTGCATGTGCTAAAGGACTATTCTCTTTAACTGTTTGGTTATAAGCTTGACCAATAATAGCTCCTTGAGCATCAACAACTATAGCTCCAATAGGAACTTCATCAACAGCGAATGCTTGAGCAGCCTCATCAAGTGCTTTTTGTATATAAAAAGAGTCATCTTTAATCATTTGTACCACGCACCAACCTTATTCTTTACAATAATTCAAAAAATTGTGAAACTATATGTATAGTAAATACAATTCCCTATAACCTACAGAAAATTTTATCATTATTACAATGATTACCAACTGTAGGCGTATCACAAAGGAGAATTCCAAATGGCAGATGAATTAAAAAAAAGCACGTACGGCGCACAATCCATTAAAGTAATGGAGGGTTTAGAAGCGGTACGAAAGCGTCCTGCCATGTACATTGGCTCTACCTCCCGCTCAGGCCTTCATCACTTAGTTTATGAAGTTGTCGACAACTCAGTCGACGAAGCCTTGGCTGGGCATTGTGATACGATAACCATTACCCTACACTCTGATGATTCATGCTCCGTTCGAGACAATGGACGTGGTATTCCAACCGGCATTCACTCTACCGAAAAAATATCCGCTGCTGAGGTTGTTTTAACGAAACTTCATGCTGGTGGCAAATTTGATAAAGATTCATATCGCTATTCAGGCGGTTTACATGGCGTTGGTATTTCCGTTGTTAATGCTCTTTCAGAATGGCTCGAACTCAAAATTTATCAAAATGGCGAAATTTTTGAACAACGCTATGAACGCGGCAAGCCAACCGGACGATTAAAAGTAACCGGAAAAACCGATGAACATGGTACCTATGTACGATTTAAACCCGACGCCACTATCTTTTCTGAAAATACCTTTAATTTTGATACGTTATCAGCTCGTCTTCGTGAACTTGCATTTTTAAATAAAGGGCTGAAAATAACAGTCAATGATGATATTAATAACAGACATCATGAATTTATCTTTCAAGGTGGAATCGTCTCATTCGTTCAAGATATAAATGAAAAAAAGAAGCCACTCTTTCCTGAAATTCTCTATTTTGAAAAAGATGCTGAAGGATATGTTTTAGAACTTGCCATGCAATATAACGATGGTTATGGCGAACAACTTTTTTCATTTGTTAACAACATTAATACCATCGATGGTGGAACCCATGTTACCGGATTTAAATCAGCATTAACAAAAATTTGTAACAAAAAAGCTCAACAATTAAAAATTTTAAAAGAGAGCGAAAGTTTCTCGAGCGATGATGTTCGCGAAGGACTTGTTGCAGTTATCAACATGAAAGTCCCTGAGCCACAGTTTGAAGGGCAAACTAAAACAAAATTAGGCAACAGCGACGTTAAAGGCATTGTTGATTCATGGACCTTCAGCTTCTTAAATGAATATTTTGAAGAAAACCCTTCGATTGCCCGTAAAATTTTACAAAAAGCAGAACTTGCTCAAAAAGCACGCGATGCTGCTCGTAAAGCGCGTGACCTAACCCGTAGAAAAACAATATTAGAAACAGCAGTTTTACCGGGCAAACTGGCAGATTGTTCAAATGAAAATCCCGAAGTAACAGAATTATTTATCGTAGAAGGTGACTCTGCAGGCGGCTCGGCAAAACAAGCCCGCGATCGTGACACTCAAGCAATTTTGCCATTACGTGGTAAAATTTTAAATGTCGAAAAAGCTCATTTAGAACGAATTCTTTCTTCAGAAGAAATCAAAGCTCTTATTTCAGCTATTGGCTGTGGTATCGCTGATCAAGCAGAACCAGATAAAGCCCGATATCATAAAATTATTTTAATGACAGACGCTGACGTTGATGGTGCTCATATTAGGACATTGTTATTAACATTCTTCTTTAGATATATGCGTCCTATTATTGAAAGAGGATTTTTGTACGTAGCGCAACCACCGTTATACAAAGTAAAAATTGGCAAAAAAGAACAATATATAAAAGATGATATTGCCTTAAAACGTTTTATATTTGATTGGGTATCAGATTCAACCGATCTCTATATAAACAAGAAAAAAATTACCACTTCTGAATGGCAACAGTTATTACATGAATTAAATAATTATGAAGTTTTGCTCAACAAAATTGCCTATGATTTCAAATTATCTCCAGAACAATGTCACGCATTAACTGCATTTATTAATAATCATCGCGAAGTTATTGAACTTGGAACTCAGCATGAATTTGAAAAAATCATAAAACTACTTTCACCAATATTTAAAGATTCTATAATTTCATTTAAATCAATTCCTCAGCTGGAAAATAAACCTATCGGAGAACCATTAACCACCCATGGTTTCATAATCTTTAAAAAACGTAGTCATGAATGGGAAGTTCCAGTTGAATTCTTCTGGTCAGAATCAACACAAAAACTACTTAAAGAGCTTACTGATCTAGTTAAATTAGAACAAAATCAAGCTACCATTAAAGTTATTGAAAAAGAACGCTCTTTGGACGTTCAAGGCATTCTCAATCTTGTTCACGCAATTACTGAAATAAGCAAACCTTACATGAACATTCAACGCTACAAAGGTCTTGGAGAGATGAATCCAGAACAGTTATGGGAAACATCTATGGATCCTAAAACAAGACAGTTATTACAGGTAAATATTGACGATGAATTAGAAGCAGATGCTTGGTTTTCTACGTTAATGGGTGACAACGTTGAGGGCAGAAGAGCGTTTATTGAATTGAATGGTCGTTTTGTTAAGAATTTAGACGTTTAAGTTAATTCTCAATAACTATTCTTGATAGATGGTATCGGCATCAATTTGTTGTTCGTTCTTATCAAAAACAGCGAGAATTGCTTGTAGATAAAGTAAACCAACGCCCAGAAACAGGTATTTGAATAGCTTTCTCATACAACCTCCTTTCTCGTTTGCTATTCGATATTCAGTTATCTCATTTTTAGTATGGCTAAATCATCACAATTTTTGCAATAATTTTATAAATCATTACAGTAAAAAATAAAAAAGCTTTTATATGTCATTTAAAAAAATTGAACAATTCGTCATCCAACACAATCTAATCTCTTCAAATCAAACTATCATCTTAGGCCTCTCCGGTGGCCCGGATTCAGTTTATTTATTTTATTTTTTACTCTACCTAAAAAAACATATTCCTTTCTCATTTGTTGCCGCTCATTTGGACCATGAATGGCGAAAAAGTTCAATAAAAGACCTTCTTTTTTGCGAACAGCTATGTAAAAGCCATCAAATTCCTTTTATTAGTGAAAAAATATCAAATATATCGCTTGATATAAAAAAAACTGGCTCCAAAGAAGATCTAGCCAGACAATATCGACGGTTCTTTTTTGAAGAATTACAGAAAAGACTTGCTGCCGATGCTATTGCCCTGGCACATACACAAGATGACCAATTAGAAACATTTTTCATTCGCCTTATTCGCGGATCAACCATAAGTGGCCTTTCATGTATGCGCATAAAAGATAATCAATATATAAGACCCCTTCTTAACACCAATAAAAAAGATATTTTAAATTATTTAAAAAGACATACCTATGATTTTGTTACTGATCCAACCAATCAAAGCACCCTATTTTTACGTAATCGCATCAGACTCAAACTTATTCCTACATTAAAACAGGTAGATTCACGAGCCGAACAGAATATCTTAAAAACTATCCTAGCTATGCAAGAGGCTGATGGTTTCATTGAAGATATGAGTAAAACAATCCTTGATATGGCAAACAATGAACTGAATCAACTAGATCTAAAACAATTTTATGCATTGCCTGAATTTTTACAAAAAAGAGTTCTTTTAGAATGGCTCTACAAAGCCCACGTACCATTTACAATTAGTAGCGGCTTAATTAAAGAAATTATTCGCTTTTTATATAATACAAAAAGCACAACTCATACTGTTGATACATGGTCGATTACAAAAAAGAAACATCTCGCTTCAATTCTTCTTCACAAAGCGCCATAACGGTTCTTGTCCCTTCTTGACGGCTATACGAATTGTCGTCTCAATTTCAAATTTGTCCCCTACTATTATTTTGAGCAATAAGCAAAGGACCTTCTTGTATCAAAGCATAGTCATTTAATTAATCATCAATTTTTAACAAGCATTTTTAATTGTATTGTGGTAGAATAAGAGCGGAGTTTAGTATTATGATACCAGAAATAGTCAATAAAAAACAAGAACAAATCATCCTTATCTGTATTGTTATTTCGCTATTATTACATATAGCGGTCTTACTATTTTACCTCAATCAAAAAAGTGACTTTTCTTCATTTAAAAAACAATTGGCCATAGCACCTAAAAAATCAACAAAACCCATTTATATGACCAAAACTCCGCCTCAACCGCCAGCTCATCGGGTTCATCGAGCAGGAACAGGAACTGATGCACCAAAAACAGAAAAAGCTCTTTCTATGGGGACGCCACAAATTCAACCGCCATCTATGACACCGCCAGTTCCTCATCCACCACAACAAACGCCAACACCACCGACCGAGCCTACGCCTCCTAAAAAAATTGAAAAAAAAGCTGAACAACATTTAAAACAAAAAAAAATCATTACCTCTCCAAGTGGCAGAATTCCTATGCAACAATTTTTTCAAGACGCCATAGATGAAGAACAAATACAAGAACAAGATACAACAAGTCTTAAAAGCGCTCTTCATTTCCTTGCGCCACAACACATTTATGCTGCCATGAAGCAACAAGCCGTCGATGCACCGCCAACTAATGGCGTAGCAAAACAGTACGGTGAATCAAAATATTTACATTATAACCAAAAAATTTATCAAGCATTACAACAATCAATGAATCTTCTCGCCAATCGACTTTCAAAAAATAAATATGAAGAAATTATGTATAATGTACAACAGCCGACTCGCATTCGATTTGCACTTGACCAACAAGGCAAATTAAAAGGAATCTCCATTTTAATAAATTCGGGCAATATGTTATATGACAAGTTAGCTTACCAAATTGTTACTGAAGGATCATATCCACCAATACCAAAATCATTTAACATGCACACAACCTATCATACCTATGGCATAATATTAATGTATGATGGTGCACGTTCATACGATAATAATATTGGTGTTTCTCCTTATTTAGAAGGTGAATAATAATTAAAGGATATTATGGCAAACATTGTAATCATCGGCGCTGGTTTAACGGGTATTTCAACCGCCTATTATCTAGAACAAGCCGGTTTTTATGATTACGAACTATATGAAAAAGAAAAAGAAATTGGTGGCCTTTGCCGCTCAATACGTAGCGATGGCTTCACCTTTGATTATACGGGACATTTATTGCATATAAGTGACCCCGTTTTTCATGAATTTATCGAAAAAACAATCACATTTGATCACTTAAATCATCTAGAACGACGTTCAGGAATTTATAATCATGACATCATTACTGAATATCCTTATCAAACAAACCTTTATGGATTACCAACTGATATCATCTGCGATTGCATAGAGGGATTTATTAAGCGAAAAAAATTTAATAACCCCAAAACTTTTTATAATTGGGTATTATCCCATTTTGGAAAAGGATTTGGTAAACACTTTTTCTTTCCTTATCAAGAAAAAATTTTTTGTAGTAATGTAAAAAAGATAACAGCTTCCTGGACTGGCCGCTTTGTTCCACAAACTTCTCTTCAAGAAATCATTACTGGTGCTCTTAAAAAACCCGAAAAAAATATTGGTTATAATGCTCACTTTTATTATCCCCAAGCAGGCGGCATAGATCAATTCATTCATGCTATTAAAAAACAATTAAAAAACAGCATCAAAACAACTCATAACGTAGAAAAAATCGATCTTCTTAATAAGCAAATTATCTTTACAAATGGCGAAAGCACAACCTACACCGTGCTCATTAACACGATGCCATTAAATGAATTTGTTAAAAAAATAGGCGATAAAAGTTCAACATCTTTTGTTTCAGCACACGAAAAGCTGCACGCTAACTCAGTATTAAATGTTAATATCGGCATCTCTCGCTCACGTATTTCAGATTATCATTGGCTTTATACGCCAGAATCGCAACTTCCATTTTATAGACTTGGGTTTTCGCATCATTTTGCATCATCAATGGCACCAAAAGATTGTAGCGCACTTTATGTTGAATGTTCCTATACAAACACTATTCCTAAAAAATCGATTCCTGAAATACTTCAGTCGCTCAAAAAGCTTCTTAAAATTGAGGAGAAAAATATCATATGTTTACAAGAACTGATTATTCCAACCGCATATGTTACCTATAATTTTTGGCGCGAAAAAAATCTACCCACATTGCTTGCCAGATTGAACGAAAACGTTATATACTCAATTGGTCGATATGGAGCCTGGAAGTATAGTAGTATGCAAGAATCAATTTTAGACAGCAAATATATAGTAGATAAAATCATTCAGCAGGTAATGCCCCAAAAAGGGTCTTTGTATCAATCGCGTAAAAATAATATTGTTCATTCTTTTTAATATACGGTACAACGATTATGAATAATTTTTATCAGCAAAAATCAGTTTTAGTCACCGGCGGGGCAGGCTTTATCGGTTCCCACATAGTTGAAACGTTAGTTAAGCAAGGAGCTTTTGTCTGCGTTCTTGATAATTTATCTACCGGTTCTTTAGAGAATCTCTCATCAGTCATTAACAATATCACCTTCATTCAAGGCGATATTACCAGCTTCAGTTCATGCCTTGCAGCTACTCATAACCAACAAGTAATATTCCACTGCGCCGCGATGGTAAGTGTCCCTGAATCTATGGAAAAGCCACGACTTTGTAATAAAGTTAACGTAGCAGGAACCTATAACCTTCTTGAAGCCGCACGCATTAACCGCGTAGAAAGATTTATTTTATCGTCTTCTGCAGCGGTTTATGGCAATCAAGAAACAACCTGCTTAGAGACACAATTATGCCATCCAACCTCACCTTATGGTCTATCAAAACTGATTGATGAACAATATTGCCAGTTATATTTTAACTTATTTAATCTTCATAGCCTCTGTTTACGCTATTTTAACGTATATGGCCAACGACAACAGCCTCAGTTAAGAGGCGCTTTTGAAAAATTTCGGGCTGCCATGAAAGAAAACCAGCCAATTACTATCTACGGTGACGGCAGCCAATCACGTGATTTTATTTCTGTAGAAGAAGTTACCGAAGCCAATTTAATGCTTACTCAACTACCTATTGCCTATTTAAATGGACAAGCGGTCAATGTCGCTTCAGGTAAAAGCATCTCCATAAATGATTTATTATCACAATGCAAAGCTGAAAATCCTTCTTATGAATATGAAATTACCTATCAACCAACACGTGCCGGAGATATACAAAACTCAGTTGCCGCAATAGATAAGTATAAAAAATTCAAAGAGCTCATTTAAGAAAATAAAATCTATTTCCCTATAAAATTTTATTGATCACTTATAGCGTGATATACTATAAGTAGATTTATAACCTTTAAAAAAATTTAGATTTATGGCAAAACGAGATTTTTATGAAATTCTTGGTGTTGCACGCGATGCCTCACCAGAAGAAATTAAAGCTGCATATCGCAAATTAGCGCTCAAACATCACCCTGACCGCAATCAGGGAAACAAAGAGGCGGAAGAAAAATTCAAAGAAGCTGCTGAAGCTTATGAAACACTTTCCAAAAAAGATAAGCGCGCCCAGTACGATCAATTTGGTCATACTGGTCCAGAAATGGGTAACTGGGGCGGTGGTCAAGATATGAACATGGATGATATCTTCCGCAATTTTGGCGATATTTTCGAAGGATTTGGTGACATTTTCGGCTTCACTTCACAACAACAACGTGCTACAGGTCCATCTCCTCGGCAAGGACACGATCGACATTTAACTATTTCGATTTCTTTAAAAGAGGCTTATGAAGGCACGAAAAAAGAAATCAGCTATTCACGCTTAGAAGCTTGTGAAGAATGTTCAGGAACCGGAATAAAAACAGGAACCAAACCTGAACAATGTAAAACATGTAAAGGAACCGGCCAAATTAAACGACAACAGGCCTTCTTTATTTATAGTCAAACCTGCCCAACCTGTGGTGGCGAAGGTTTTACAATTCCTCACCCCTGTCCAACCTGTAACGGAAATTCACGCAAACAAAATCATGAAAAATTTACGGTCAAAATTCCGGCCGGCATTTTTGATGGCGCTGAATTACGCATAGCTCATAAAGGCGATGCCGGTATTTTTGGTGGACCAGCAGGAAATCTGCTGATTACGATAAATGTAACACCAGATAAAAAATTCTATCGCGAACATGACGATCTTATCTGCAATCTCGTTCTTACGTATCCCCAACTGGTATTTGGATCGCAAGTAGAAGTTGAAAATATCGATGGTTCAATGCTTACGATTAAAACACCTAAAGGTTGTCCATCAGGTGAAAAAATTATTCTGCGCGATAAAGGTTTTCCTCAGATTCGTGGTCGAGGGCGTGGTGATTTAGTAATCATTACGCAATGTCACATTCCTAAAAAATTATCTAGCGACGCTAAAGAGACGCTCAAAAAATATTCTGAAGAAATCGGCACCGATATTAATGACCATCAAGGAAGCATCACAAGCTTCTTTAAAAAGTTTCTAGGATAAGTATCTTTTACTCTATTTGTAGATTTTAAAATTTTTAGAAATAATGAACAAGTTAACTTGACATTTTTTCTAAATAATTTATCCTTATTATAGGTATTGAAAACGATAGATTAAAACAAAATGTGTGAGGTTATATTTAATCATTAATGGAGGTCATCCATGAATAAGAAAGTATCATTAATTTTACTTTCAACCATTTTGTGTTCACAAAGTACAAAATGTTTCGGTTTTGGCAAAAAAGCTAAACCTACTAAGCTTGAAAAAGCATTAAACTTGGGCGGAACCGTACTTAAAGGTGCTGGTAATGGCTTAAGACATCCTCGCTTAAATCCTAAGAAAGCTGCTGCTCTTTACGGTGCCGCAACTGTTGTAGCAGGATATGGAATCTATGCAAATTGGGATAAGCTTACCAAGGAAAACCTTTATAACAAACCTGTAAAAGCTATTAAAGAAAATGGCAAAAAAGCTGGCGAAGCAATTGCTAGCCATTATTTAATGACAGGAGCAGGCGTAGTTGGATTAGCTGGTACTATTTATGCAGCTAAA
>CAYPXP010000007.1:0-17824 GCA_964414965.1 uncultured Pseudomonadota bacterium | reverse complement strand
TCAACTATGAGTATTTATCGAATTCGCGTTATTTATATAAATCCGTTCGCCCAGAAACGAGCAACGCGAGTGTCTCCCTTCGACATCGCTCAGGACAGGCTCTGGGTGCGAACGGATATTCTTTATTATTTAGTTTTTAGGTTTATTTTAAGCGTTTTTATACTGTTTTTATTCTAATGAGATGTGGGTAATTGTGAGGCTTTAAGCCGAGCATGTCGTTAGATTTTCCATTAATTTCAGAGTTTAAATAAGCGTATCATAATTTCTTTATTCGCTTTAATGATATTTTTATTGATTTTTGTCAATTTGAAATTGTAAACTTACAAAAATGGAGGATATTATGGCCGCGCCAATTGGACATATCTATTTGGCTTTACAAATACTTGCTGGACCATTAAAAACGGCCGATGAAGCCCAGTTTATTATTGGCACAAGCTTTCCTGACATTCGTTATCCAGCAAATCTTCCACGAGAACTCACCCATATGCCAAATGTTACGTGGCATAACATCATCGAAGAACGTAACTCATTTAAGCAAGGAATGCTTTTCCATGCCTTAGTTGATCAAAAACACGAAAAATTTATGCAAAAACATCAGGTTGATAAGTTATTGCCTCAAATACCTCATGCCCGAAGTATTCTTAAGGCCCTCGAAGATCAACTTTTATTTGAAAAAATGAAAAATCGTTATTGCATCAGACATTTTGATAAAATATTAGATCAAGAAAAATCAATCGTGCACGATGAAACTATTATTCGCAATTGGCACACGTATCTTCAAAACTACTTTTTTTATGGCCCAACATTACAAACAATTCGTCCTTTTATTAAAAATAGCCTTCCCGCCCTGGGCCCCTTGCAATCGTTAGCAGAGCAAGGAGCGGTATATGGCTATAAACTTGGGACAATTTTACTAACATTTAATAAGGAATTAATAGAACTAATCAAACAATTTTATGATAATTTTAATCATTAAAACTAACTATTCTTTCAACATCTTCCCATCTTTAAATGATAAGATAATCAAGCCTATTAAGTTTGGAATGGCTACTAATGCTAAAATGATTTCCATGACATCCCACATCAACCGAACATGGGCAACAGCACCAAAAAATACCACGGCACCCAAGAAAAGATAATACAATTTAATACTGCGATATCTAAAAAAAGTTGCAAAATTTTGCGCACCATTAAAAGCATTTCCCATAACAGTCGTAAACACTAAAAGACCAATACTTAGAATAAGAACATATTTGCCTAAATGAGGCGAATATCCTTTAAAAATATGATACGTTAATGTACTGGTAAAAACCTGTGTTTTCAACCAAATGCCAGTTACTAAAACTAATAAACCTGAAACGAGTGACAACAACGTATCAGCCGCAAGAGAAAACATTGCCAATACACCTTGATCAGTCGCACGTTTAACATCTGCCAAAGAATGGGGAATCGAAGATGTTCCAATCCCCGCCTCAGTTATATAAATACCTTGATATATCCCCGATTGCATCGCTATGTATACTGAAGCACCCACAAATGCACCAACAGGAGCAATAGGAGAAAAAATATGAGAAATGATCAATTTACAAGCCATCCCGAGCAGACTATAATTCATTATTAAAATCATAAGGGCAAAACTAATATAAAGAATAAACATCAGTGGCACCAATTTGCTCGCAACACTTCCTACTCTAGTAACTCCTCCAAAGATAACTATAAGCAAAAGAATCGCTAAACCTAAACCAGTAACCCAATGAGGAACTCCCTCACAATGTAATATCTCTGCCAGCGTATTTGCTTGTAACGCATTCCAAGCTGGAAAAAGCAACATGGTCAACGCTCCATACCAAATTCCTAACCCAGGAGTTACTCGACGCAAGTATTCAGTAGGACCACCCACAATGCGACCATCCTTCGTACGTTCACGCGTACGAATAGCAAACGTTACTTCAGCATATTTAGTCACCGAACTGAAAAAAGCATATACCACCAACCAAAACAATGCTCCAGGGCCTCCGGTCAAAATTGCTACTGATGGACCAACAATATTACCCATTCCCAATGTCGTTGCCATAGCGGTAAATAATGCGTGAGTTGATGAGAGTGTTTTAGCCGTTTCGTGACGATTCTCAGTCACACCACTCTTTAAAATTCTAAAAAATCGTGGCAATGATCTAATCTGTATAAAGCCGGTCTTTAGCGTTAAAAATATCCCTGTTGCTAAAAAAATAAATGTTGATGGAACCGCTAAAAATAAATTGATGGTTTTAACCAAATCTAAAATTGATGACATAAAAAACCCTCTTTCCTTCTAATGGATTCTTTTATAAAAAATAAAAGATGAAATTAATATTATTTAAACTAAAAAAACCATTTTCGAAAAATAAATGGCTTTGCTTTAACAATTCTTCGTAAATACAATATTTTTTGAAACATAAAAACGTATCATATTATTACTATTTTAGTTTACATTTTTTTTGATAAAAAAGATAGGGCAGAGCGCATCACATGATCAAATGCAGGTTCTGACTCATAGGCTTGTTCACGAGCATAGCTTATTGCCTGTTGAATTTCACTCCGTGAATAATTAAGCGATTGCAATACATCCGACACCTCTTTTAGATAGCGCGCCGCACCAACAGAAGAGACATTATGTTGATTTGTAAATCGTTCAATTTTTGTTTTAAGTTGTAAAATTAACTGCTCGGCCTTTTTTTCGCCAATCCCCTTAAACTGGCTGAGGGCCTTTACATCATGCGTTTGAATAGCGCTCACAAATGTACTCATATCTGTTTGCGATAAAATTGATAAAGCCATCTTTGGCCCAATGCCATTACAAGAATTAACTAATATAAAAAGATCACGTTCTTGCACCGTTCTAAAACCATATAACGAAGGTCCCTGTTCTTGATTCCAATGCATAAACAGATAAAGCTCTATCTCTTCATTAATTGAAAACGATAATGGATTAATTACACTGATCGCAAAACCCATATTTAATGAAGACGAAACAACTGACAATTGGTGTTCATGTATAGCTTTTATGTGACCTTTTATATAATTAATCATAGAGCCTCAGATCAAGTTTAACGCACACAACTTAAATAAAGTAACTCAGTAGACAACAAAAAGAAAGATATTATAATTAAATCAACCTAAAAAAAGCGCGGGAATAGCTCAGCTGGTAGAGCATTGCCTTCCCAAGGCAAGGGCCGCGGGTTCAAATCCCGTTTCCCGCTCCAAAATTTTATGTAAAACGGAGCTCATGACTTTTCCTTTTTAGTTTATAAAATCACATTGTTTTATTGACAATTAAGGATCATTTGCTATCATTATCGATGAAATGCGGGAATAGCTCAGCTGGTAGAGCGTTGCCTTGCCAAGGCAAAGGTCGCGGGTTCGAATCCCGTTTCCCGCTCCATTTTTGTTCTTTTCTTGATAAAAAAACAAAGCTTAGTTAGAGTATCGGTTAATAAGGTAAATAACGAATTTTTCGATAAAAATTTTTTATCGTGACTTTGAAAAGAGGTCAACATGAAATCAGTAATACAAGAATCATCATCACTTTGCAAAGCAATAGAACAAGGATGGATCAAAGCAGGCAAACCTAAAGAATTTTCCATCAGGATATTGCAAGACGCAAATAAAAACTTCCTTGGCATAACCACACAAACTGCAAAAATTGCCGTCTTCTTTGGCAGAATCGACGAAAAACCCTTTCAACAGTCACTGCCTCGACCAGATCAACGCGAACGAACACAAACAAAACCCATTCAACCAAAACCACAACCTGCCCCACAACAAACTCAGCCACCAAAACAACCCCAACAACAACAACAACAACCCGTTCAACGTAAACGAAGAGCCCCAGGAACCTATAAAAAATATTACCATAGGCCTCCGACCAATCGAAATAACAACAATAATAGTGGCGGCACGAGCAGCAATACCCCTTAACGGTTAAGCACTTCTTAAGATCCTTAAAAAATTGTATACTAAAATGGGGTGAACAATGATATTAGAAATAAGGGACGAAGAAGTCATTATTGCGCAATGCACACCATCAGGAAACGGAGCATTGGCTTTATTACGATTATCAGGTAAAAATACTTTTTGTATCGCTAATAAAATAGCACAATTACCGTCAAAAAAATCTATTTCACAAGTTCCAACTCATACTATTCATTATGGCTATGTAATAGATGAACAACAAAAGCATATAGATCAAGTTCTTTTTCTTGTCATGCATGGCCCACAAACATTTACGGGGCAAGATACGGTTGAAATAACGTGTCACAATAACCCTTTTATTGTCGAAGCCATTATTAATCAAGTCATACAACATGGTGCACGCTTAGCTGAACCAGGAGAATTTACTAAAAGAGCTTTTCTTAATAAAAAAATTGATCTGGCTCAAGCTGAAGCACTTAACGAGCTTATACATGCCCATACGCAGAAGGCATTAGAGCAATCACTCGCCCAATTAGAAGGAAGCCTTTCACAATGGATCACCATCATTGAAGAAGAGTTAATTCAAGCTATCAGTTTATGTGAAGCAAGCTTTGAATTTCTTGAAGATACCGTTAATTTTGATGATCAAATTAGAACAATCATTTCGACTCTATTAGAAAAAATTACCCATATAGCAAATCAAGAAGATCATCAGCAACATATCAAAGAAGGTATCCGTATCGCTCTTATTGGATCAGTCAATGCGGGCAAATCATCATTATTTAACAAGCTTCTTAAAAAAGAACGTGCCATAGTTACTGAAATTCCCGGAACAACCAGAGACGTTATTGAAGCTGGTATTTACCGATACCAATCATACATCACGCTCGTTGACACTGCCGGCATTAGACAAACCGACGAACTGATCGAAAAAGAGGGAATCAAGCGATCATTCGAGGAAGCCGCAAGAGCGGATATTATTTTACTCATCATAGATAATTCAAAAGCCTTATCAAACCAAGAAGCAGAACAATACAATTTATTACGCAATAACTTCAAAGAAAAAATAATTACAGTCGCAACAAAAAATGATCTGAAACAAAAGGATTCTCTCTTAGACAATGCTGCCATTGCCGTTTCAAACAAAACTGGTCAAGGAATTGAAATACTTGAAACAACGATCTCCGCAAAAATCAACACATTATTGCAAACATCTTCAGCCTATTTACTCACCAAACGCCAATATCACTTATTACATCAATTAAAAAAAGATCTTTCTCAAATAACCTCTATGATATCAGAAACTGTTGAATATGAACTCGTATCGATTCATCTTCATGACACACTGGAAAAATTGATACTTCTCACGGGCAAAGATATCACAGATCGCAGTATTAATCAGATATTTGAAAGATTTTGCATAGGTAAATAAATTGACAAAATAATTACATCTGGTAATATAAAAGAGTCATAAAAATTTATAATTTACATGGGGGTTTCATGAAAAAAATTATCACTTTATTAGCTATACTTATAATTGCGCCATTATTAATGCGTGGAAAAAAATTAACCATTCAACCATCAACACTCCGGTCTTTTTCTTTATTACAAATTTTTAATCCTTTTCATTTAGGAATAGCAGCTGGTGCATCTTTTGTCGATATGCTCAAAACTCAATTTAACAATAAACGCTCTAACGATACAATGAAAAAGACGTTCAATACTACATTACAAAATGTGATGAAAATTAATCAAATTTTATAATTTTATCAAGCGATTATCAAACGAGGAGTTTTTTAAACTCCTCGTTTTTTTAAAAGATTATTTTGGATATTTAAATTTTAATTCGACACGACGATTTGGCGCTTGGGCCTCTTTGCCTTCAGCTTTTGTAATTAAATGAGATGTTCCTCGTCCCACAGCTTTGAGACATTTTTTAGGAACACCTAATTTAACAAGCGATTGCTTTACGGTTTCAGCTCTACGTTGTGAAAGTGCCTGATTATACATTTGTGATCGAGTTATCAGGCAGGAGTGACCCTCCACTACAACTTCCGCCCCATCTTCACAAGCTAGTTTTGCTAAATCAGCGTCATAATGAAGCGCTTGTTTTTGATCTGGTTTGAGTTTAGATTCATTAAAGTTAAAATAGATAGGTTCAGTTGGTTGCTCTTCATCTAACTCTTCCCACGCCCAAGAATCATCTGCAACTGCCTTTTTTGAACCTGTTTTTTTCTGTGCCTCATCAAATAAATCATAATCTGTTTCATCATCCAAAACAAATGCACCTAGATCCTCATCATAAGTCCCCGTTCTTCCCTGCTCTTCGTATTTCTGCGTTTTTTTATTGGTTTTTACCAAATCTTTCTTTCGCATACAAGCAGGTAACATTAAACTTAATAAGAGTAAAATAGTGAATGATTTTTTCATTTTTATCCTTCCTAATTCTAAGGCTTTGTCTTAGTCCTATCATATTTTCAGTTAATTTTCTATCAAAAGTATACTCATTAAACAAAAACTACGGTATATTTGAAAGGAAGAAAAAATTTTTATAAAAAAGGACTAACGTATTATCCAAATGAAAAAAATTTTAATAAGTGTCAATCCATGGGAAACACGAGCAGCTGTCACCATAAATGATCGATTGCAAAATATTTACTTTTTTGCTCATAGCACAAAGCAATTAGAACGATCATTCTTTAAAGGCGTTGTCACCAAAATATTGCCGGGTATTCAAACGGCATTTGTAGATATAGGAGAGGAAAAAGCCGGGTTTCTTCATATTTCTGAAATTGATCGCGAATTAGCACTTGCACGCATGCAAGATATCGCAATGGTAGATGAAGAAGAGACTCCTGTAGAAGAAAAAAAGATTAAAAGAACGCCTCTTGATATCAGCAAAATATTACAAGAAGGTGAACAAATCCTCATTCAAGTAAGCAAAGAACCGGTCTACGAAAAAGGAGCAAAACTTACTACCTGCTTCACACTTCCTGGACGTTTCTTAGTATTATTGCCAAACATTCCTCGTATTGGAATATCAAAAAAAATAGAAAACCGTGACGAACGTCAACGATTAAAAAATACTGTTTTGGCCCAACTTCCTAAAGGAATGGGCGCAATCATTCGCACTTCAAGTCTTAATCGTGGCGAAAAAGAGATTAAACAAGATCTTAATTATTTGCTTAAAACATGGCGATCTATCTTAGAACAATATGATAAAAATAAACCAAAAGAATTGATTCATAAGGATTTACCCCTTTATTTGGCCGTCATTCGTGATTATTTAGATGAAGATGTCGAAGCAGTTATTGTGAATGATAAACAAACGCAACAAGAAATTTATAAATTTGTAAAAAATATTGCACCAGAATATTCACATAAGATACAGGTCTTCAGCGAACCGCCCCTTTTATTTGCTCATTATAATATCGACAAACAGGTTGATGATGCCTTACAAAAAAAAGTTTTCCTCAAATCTGGCGGCTCAATTATCATTGAAACTACTGAGGCAATGACCGTTATAGACGTTAATACTGGCAAATATATCGGCAAAGCTAATATGGATGAAACGATACTACAAACTAATATAGAAGCTGCAGAGGAAATCGTTAGACAACTTCGATTGCGCAATATTGGCGGGTTGATAGTAATAGACTTTATTGATATGGCAACTGCTATAAACAGACAAAAATTGTATCGCTTTCTTGAACAGATGCTGAAGGAACATGACAAATATCAATCAGTAGTTCTCAAGGTTTCTGAGTTTGGTCTTGTACAGATGACGCGCAAACGTTCAGGAAAAACACTGATTCAACAACTAACACAAGATTGTCCATGTTGCCGAGGTCTAGGCTTTATCAAAGCAACTAAGACTATTAGTTATGTAATTTTACGCGATTTAAAGTTAAAACTACTTGAAAACAAACTCGCTAAAAACATTACTTTAACGGTTGGCCCTCATCTGTTTAATTACATAACAAACTCAGAATATGACTCAATACTGCATTTAGAGAAGGAATCCAACTGCACAATCACGGTAATAAGTGATCCACTGTTTGCAGAAGAAGACCATAAAGTTATACTTAAATAATAGACTCTCGTAAATATGATAAAAATAGCGCATTTTTGTTCATTTAAACAACAACAATTATAAGAATGCGCCATACTCAATAAAAGCTCTCTTGAGACATGAGCAAAGGAATTTAATTCATGGATAAACAATCAATTTTCGAAATATATCCTGCCTATGAAGCTTCAATTGGCATCGAAGTTCACGTTCAACTTTCAACTAAAAGTAAAATCTTTTGCTGTTGTCCAAATCAAATAACAAAACATCCAAATACCAATATTTGTCCAATTTGCGCAGGTTATCCAGGTGTTTTGCCTGTTCTTAACAAAGAAGTAGTTGATTGCGCTTTACTTATGGCCCTATCAACTCACTCAAAAATTGCAAAACAATCAACATTTGCACGTAAACATTACTTTTATCCTGATTTACCTAAAAATTATCAAATTACCCAGGACGATAAACCTATTTGCGTAGAAGGGATTGTACCAATCCATTTAGCCGATGGATCCATAAAAAACATTCGCCTTACACGCATTCACATGGAAGAAGATGCTGGAAAAAATATTCATAGCACTACAACTAATGAAAGTTTTGTTGATTTAAATCGCTGTGGAACACCACTGTTGGAAATTGTCAGCTATCCCGATATCTCAAATGCCGATGAAGCTCGGGCATATTTAAAAACATTGCGCAATATTGTTCTTCATCTAGCAATTGGGTCAGGCAATATGGAAGATGGCGCATTTCGCGCAGATACTAACATTTCGGTACGCAAAAAAGGCGAAAAAAAGCTTGGTACCAAAATCGAACTTAAAAATATCAATTCTTTTAAATTTATAGCTGATGCGATTGATTATGAAATCGAACGTCAAATCACGACGTTAGAGGCTGGAAACAAAATAACTCAGGAAACGCGCTTATGGGATACTAAAGATAAAAAGACCATTGTTATGCGTTCCAAAGAAGAAGCAGCCGATTATCGTTACTTTCAAGAACCAGATCTTCCATTACTTGAAATCGATCAACTATGGATCGATCGTTTAAAAAACAGACTTCCAGAGCTTCCTGAACAAAAATTCGAACGGTTCATAAACATCTGCAATTTATCACCAGCCGAAGCTACTATTCTTGTTGATGATATCTCTTTAGCGCGTTATTTTGATGAAGCTTATAATATTCATCAAAGCAAAAATATTATCAATTGGATCTTAAGAAATGTAATGGCATATCTTAAAGAAAATACTATGCCAATCGAACAACTTAAAGTAACGCCAAACTATTTAGCTGAACTCGTCAACATGATCGACACCAATAAGATTAACACCAGGATTGCTCAAGAGGTTTTTGAAGAATGCACAAAAACCGGCAAAAACCCAATCCTCATTGTTAAAGAAAAAGGATTGGAACAGATCGAATCCATTGATGAATTAGAACAAATTGTAAAAAATGTAATAACGCAACACCAAGAACAAGTACAAGCTTACAAAAATGGCAATGAACGGTTATTTGGATTTTTTGTTGGCCAAGCAATGAAAGCAACCAATGGAAAAGCTAATCCTCAAACAATTCAAGAATTACTTAAAAAACATTTAATTTAAACAAAAATTTTATTATGAAAAAACAATTTATTTTATTATTAAGCACACTCTCTTCTTTTGTTTTGAATGGAACTATCTCTGAAATAAAACATATTACTGAATTAAAAAAATATCTTTGCTATCCTCAAAACACCTTGATTATTTTTGATATAGATAATACCATTATTGAATCTTCTTCAACAGATGGAAGCGATCAATGGTTTTACGCAGCAATCGCCTATTTTCAAGATCAAGGGCTTACCTATAAAGAAGCTTATAACAAAGTTATGCCACTTTACCTCGATAGCAATAAAAAAAACGGCGTTAAATTAGTAGAGAAAGAGATTGTTGAACTCATTCAAGCTTTTCAAAAAAAAGGAATGCTCATCATCGCGTTAACAGCACGCTCTGAACCAATAAAATTAACAACAGTTGATCAATTAAATAAATTGGAGATTGATTTCTCTAAAAATGAATTTAATGGCAGAGAAATAACATTTAAACATAAAATTCCCGCATCGTTTTATAAAGGCATCCTCTTTTGTGGCGATAACAACAAAGGAACCATTTTACAAGACTTCTTAAAACAGACAAATTACAAGCCTTCATCAATAGTATTTGTCGACGACAAGGAATTCTACCTCAGCTGTGTAGAACATGCGTTAAAAGAGACAAGAATACCGTTCATTGGGCTACGTTATAGTTATCTTGATCATAAGGTTAATAATTTTCAATTTAATCAAGAAATGTTATTTGATTCAAAATTATGTAGATCTATATTATCAATCTAACTTTTAGCTTTTTTTAATTTATTTCAGTAATTTAGCTAACTCCGCGCGTTTTTGAGCCAAGGCTTCGTTAACACGTTTCGTGTTAACTTGCCATTGATATCGTTGAGTCCCGGGTTGAGGAGCAAACTTTTGCTTATCATAGCCAGATTTAGTTCCCATTTCTATCAAACTTCTTTGCTCTTGTTCTATTTTTTTAATCTCATTTTGAAGCTTAACTTTTTTTTCTTCAGTTTCTTTGACTACGCCTTCAGAAGCTGAAGCTGTTGCTTGGGGGGAGACTGAAGGAGGTTCCATAACACTCGATGAAGCTGCTGATGAAGAACCTGCTTCTGCTTGTTCACCAATCAATCTTGAACGAACTTGTTGATAAGCATCTCGAAAAAAGTTAAATGTTTCTGCACCTAGCTTCTCAATAGAAAGACTAATTAAATGTTCCGCCCGGCTCCAATCTCGCTTATCAAGAGCTTCAAAAAATTTTGCCCCAATCTCCTCTGACGACATATCTTGCCTCATTGCTGGCGCTGAGGTTGGTACTCCTGCCTCATTGTAATTAAAGTCATCTTCAATGAGAGTAAGTGCCTGATTCCACGCAGAAGAATTTGAGGTAGGAAGGCGTCGCAACTGTTCAAATGTATTAATATAATTCCATTGTTCGATTTTTTCGATATCCTGAAGCATTTGATAACCAGATTCACCGTTTAATACAATATTAAATGTTACAATCATATTATTAACATGTATTGGGTCTTGAATCACAAGCCAAAATGTTGCAACCTCATTTTCACCAACTGGCAATTTTACATGTCCATTATTAGGCGAAAAATAGATACGGTCATGATAATTAACCGCAAGCGGTTTTAATTGATTCGAGGCTATATCTTCTGGTCGAACATTGGCAGTTGCTCCAAAGATACCTACCGGTACACTTGTATTAAAATTAGTACTTGTATGATCTTCTGAACCACGCCAGTCAGGTGCGAGTTGCCAACGTCTAACCACAGGATGCAATACGATATTGTCGGCCTTATTATCCTTGCCATACAAATGCGAGCCCCAAAACATCGTATAATAGTTTACATTTTTATTTTTAACTAAATTTTTTACTGTTTCAGGAGCCCCCTCAAGGAGATGTGTCGTATTTTGAACAACCGCAACACCTCTAAAGTTATAGGGTGTTCCATAAATACCGATCATTGGTAAACCTAGAGCGTTGCTTATTCCTTCATGCGCTCCAACTTGAACAGTCCATTGAGGAATCGCTTCTGAACCTTTTTTTGCAACAGAATATAAACGAGATGGATAAGAGAAAAGTAAGTTAAAACTTAAACATAAAAAGCAACATACAAAATAATTCATTATAACCTCCAATTTATATACTTCTTAACTTAAAACATACGCTTTTTTATATAAAATAAACAAGATATAGGCCATATATAAAACTATTTGCGGCATACAAAGCATAAAACTATTTGACTTTTGCCGCAAAAATTATAGCTTTAAGCTTGTCTATCAGGAGATTAATATGAAGAAACTTTTAGCTATTTCAATGTGTTTAACAAGCATTATGCAAGCTATGGAATTTCCAACCATTACAACAATGGAGGCCTTTGATAGCAGTCTTCATTCGTATTTCAACGGCTATCATCCTGGCACTATTATTGTATTAGATATTGATAATACTATTGGAACACTTTATGGCGATCTTAGACTTGATCCATTGATCTTTAATCTAAATTTAGCTCTTTTAAGAAAATTTTGTCCTGAAGCAAAGCGAATGGATCCTTTTGAAGCAACATTTGGTGATCTGATCAGCATGTATAATGATGCCACCATGCAGCCACTTGATCGTCACAATACCATCCAACAAACAATTGCCAATCTACAAGCTAATGGTATTCCTGTTATTTTTTTAACATCCCGATCTAGTCCATTACAAGCTGCCACAGATATGCATATACGATCAAATCTAGGAATTACACCTACCGATTTAGCAAGAGGAGTAGAAATACACTTTCCTGAAATATCTGTACAAGTGCTTTTCAACAAAGGAGTTCTTTACTGTGGAAGTAATTCAAAAGGCCTCGTACTTAGTAAATTTTTTGAAAAATTAGATTTACATTTTAATAATATTATTTTTGCTGATGACGACACAAGAAATCTTCAAGCCGTGTGCAGAGATTTTTCGGATAAAAATGCAACCATCTGTCCTTATCTAATAAAAGTATCATCAGATATCAAGCCCATTCCCCATGAATTAGAAGAATCCATTAGATCAGTTTTAGATAATGTTGATACTCTCGATAGCCTTATAAATATTCCACCATATCTTCTATATCCTTCAATGTTATCTCTTTTAAATGATGGGCTCAAAAGAGGAAGTTTGGCAAACTTAACTATAGATATTCCTGACAAAAATGATTCACCTACGCCATCCTCTCCATTTGCTCATATGCCACTCAGTTGTCCTGCAATACCCTCAGAAGCTTTCAATCTTTTTTTTGAAAAGGCCTTGACACAATCTCCAACGCATCATCACTTGCAACAGCTTCATTAATATGGGAATTTTTATGAAACAATTTTTATACATCGCTAATTGGAAAATGTATTTCACTTATAACCAAACTTTAAATTGGCTTAAAAAAAACCATCAAGAACTTATCGACATAACACAACACAACAAACTTATCCTCTGCCCATCCTATGAATCACTTGCAGCCGTACACACTTATGCACAAAACATAAATATCATAGTGAGTGCCCAGGATTGCTCGGAATATCTACCAGGAGCTCATACTGGACAAGTTTCAGCTCAATCATTAGCTGAAATCGGATGTACTTATTGTATAGTGGGCCACAGTGAACAGCGCAAATATACGGATATCAACATGATTACGCAAAAAATAATCCGTCTTTTTGAACAAAATATAATACCTATTTACTGCATCAATTCACCCAGCAAAGAACTTCTTTCGCCTATCCTCATAACACTTGAAAAATATCCTCAAAAATCAATTATTATTGCTTATGAACCTGATGAAGCTATTGGCACCGGAAAGACGTCAACAAATAAACAGATTGAATCAATTATTGATAATATCAATCAAGAACTTCCAAAAGACGAGTTTTCTTATTCAATCATATATGGTGGCAGCGTTTCTTCGAGCACGATCAAACAACTAAAAATGATCGATTTTCTTGATGGATTTCTCATTGGAAAAGCAAGCACGGAGCTAAAAGAGTTGAAATTAATTATTGAATCATAAATTCCCATTCTCAAAGAGACAAAAAGAGAGTAAACTGAGATAAAAGAAGATTATTAAAAACAATAAGGATTAATATGTTATTTGGACTCGCAGCATTTTTATTAGGATTTTGCGCAATTTTTATGATTCTTATCATCCTTGTGCAAAAAGGCAAAGGAAGCTTAGGTCTCGGCAACATGGGGGGCGGCAATCAAATGTTATTCGGTGGCGGCGGCGGTCAGGATCTTTTTCAGAAAATGACATGGGTTTTAGGCGCCATTCTTATTTTTGGATCACTTGGGCTTGCCATTTGGAAAACTAAAAATATGGGATTAAGTTCGGCATTATTACATAAAAACATACCAGCAAAACAAATGCCAGCGCAACAAAAGTCACCTATGCCAATCGACGCAGAAGAATAATTAAAAGGTCCTTCTGTTGATCATTTCATTAATCACTTCGCTCGGAAACGCAACCATCCGGTTTTGTACAGTAACAGGTCGTTTTATACTCTTTTTTTACAATACGATTAAAACGATTTTTTGTTCAAAGTTGCCCTTTGCAAAAATAGCTGAACAGATGAATCGTATTGGTATTCATTCACTTCTTATAGCTATCATTACCGGTATATTTGCTGGCGCTGTTCTGGCATATCAAAGTTATGAAGGTTTTCGCAAATTCGGTGGCGAAAATTTTTTAGGAGCAATTGTAGCTTTAAGCATGATCCGCGAATTGGGCCCGGTATTGACAGGTCTCATGGTGACAGGCCGAGCAGGCTCATTGATCGCTGCAGAAATTGGAACTATGCGTATTACTGAGCAGATAGACGCTTTAAAAACACTTGGTATCAATCCATTTCAATATCTTATTATACCTCGCATTATTGGCGCAACGTTAATCATGCCCTTTTTAACACTTTTTGCGATGATGGCAGGCATCAGTGGCGGCTATATCATCTCCGTTTATTTTCTTGGCTTAACTCCAGACGCTTACATTTCACACATAAAAGAAATTACTAATGCTTTTGATGTTATTGGAGGATTAATTAAGGGAGCTTTTTTTGGACTTATTCTTTCATGGGTCGGTTGCTATAAAGGTTATTATGCTTCAGGTGGTGCTCGAGGAGTCGGCTTGGCAACAACTGAAAGTGTTGTTGCTGGTTCAATTTTGATCATTATTGCCAATTACTTTCTGGCATTATTACTTTTTGGAGCTTAATGAGATGATCAAGCTCGTTAATTTAAAGAAAAAATTCGGCCAACGATGGATAACTAATGGCGTCACACTGACTATCCCTCAAGGAAAAATGACCGTTATTGTAGGCAAGTCGGGTGAAGGTAAGTCAGTCTTACTAAAACAGATCATTGGCCTTATAAAACCTACCAGTGGCTCGATTATTATCGATGAAACTGATATCACTAAGCTCAGCGAAAAAGACCCTGATATGTTATTTACTAAAATAGGATATGTCTTTCAATTTGCCGCCCTTCTCGATTCATTAACCGTCTTTGAAAATGTTGCACTTCCTCTCACCGAAAAAGGATATCTTCATGCGCAACTGCTACCCATTGTAAAAGAAAAACTCATGCTCGTAGATTTAACGCCTGACATTCTAAACAAATATCCTTCAGAACTATCGGGAGGGATGCTTAAACGTGTAGGATTGGCGCGAACATTAGTACATAATCCACAAATTATTCTTTACGACGAACCAACTACCGGACTTGATCCTATTACCGCTCGCATTATTCATGAACTCATGAATACGATGCAAAAAAAATTAAATTTAACCTCTGTCGTTGTCTCTCACAGTGTTGAATCATTCAAATATGCCGATTATGTAGCCTTACTACAAGATGGCGTTATTAAGTACTTTGGTGAAGCAAAAAATATATGGGAAGAGACACAACCTGATATTTATAATTTTATTCGAGGATTATCATAAGAAAACAAAAAAACACCCGAAACTTCCCCTCTTCATCCTTATTTGTTACATTAAAATAAAAATAGTTACTTTAGGATCATATATGATTTCGCGAATTAAAGGGACGCAAGATTTTATTGATTTGTCACTTTTAAATTTTGTTATTTCCAAAATAAAACAACATCTTTATCATTACAATTTCAGTGAAATTTCAACACCTATTTTAGAACCAACCGAACTTTTTACCCGAACCCTCGGTCTTCAAACTGATGTTGTCAGCAAACAAATGTATACGTTTGGCGAAGATCGCGAGATCTGTCTTCGCCCAGAAGCAACAGCTGGCATTGTACGGGCATTTGTTGAAAATTCTATTCAACAGTTGCCATGGAAAGTTTTTGAATATGGTTCTATGTTTCGTCATGAAAGACCACAAAAAGGACGCTTTAGGGAATTTCATCAAGTAAGTATTGAAACTATTGGCTCCAATTCAATCGCTCAAGATGCTTTTTTTATAAAAATGCTTGATAGCCTTTTTGCAAATACCCTTAACTTAAATTCTTATGCTCTACAAATCAATTTTCTTGGTACACGAGAAGACCGTGAAAAGCACAAAGAAGCCCTTTCTGCTTTCTTAAACACCCACGCAACTAAAATTTGCAAAACTTGTTTAGAGCGCAAAGATTCAAACACTATGCGCGTTTTTGATTGCAAAGAAACGTCGTGCCAAGAACTTTATAAAAATGCTCCTAAAATAACCGACCACCTATCAGACGAATCAGCACAAGAATGGCATGAATTAAAAGAACAATTAGATCTTTTATCAGTTACTTATATCGAAGAACCAACTCTTGTTCGTGGGTTAGATTATTATAATAAAACCGTATTTGAGTTTGTTAGTTATAATCTGGGCGCTCAAAATGCTTTTTGCGGTGGTGGTCGCTATGATCACCTCGTCAAAGAGATTGGAGGCAAAGAAGATCAACCTTCAATAGGTGCCGCTATAGGGATTGAACGCTTGTTACTTTTACTTGAGCCACTTAGAAATACGTTACCTCTCTCACAGCCGGCTTCTTTGACCGTAATTATCCCTATTGAACCACAACAAAATGCTCTCGCCTTACTTATAGCACAAGACCTTATTAATCATGGTAAAACTATTGATATCGTGGTTGATGAAGGCTCTATGAAAAGCAAAATGCGTAAGGCAAATAAATTAGGAGCACAGTGGGCCATTATTATTGGCTCCGAAGAACAAGCAAATAAAACCGCTGTCCTTAAAAATATGGTCACGGGAACAGATGAAAAAATTTCACAAATCGAATTACAACAGAAAATTACATGAATACAAATGATAATATAAGTCTCAGTAAATTTTTAGCTATGAGCGGCATTGGCGCCCGACGTAAAACTACCGAACTCGTTAAGTCTGGACAAGTTATGGTAAATAACGAAGTTATAACCGAGCCAGGCTTTAAACTTAAACCTCAAGATAAAGTTTATTATGATAATCGGCTTATAAAAAGTGAAAATAAAATTTATATTTTATTAAACAAGCCTAAACAATACATTACATCTACTGAAGATGAAAAAGGCCGAAGAACTGTTCTCGACCTTATAACAATTAAAGACAAAAAAAGAATGTATCCAATTGGACGTTTAGACAGAGATACCACGGGCCTTTTACTTTTGACCAATGATGGCGAACTTGCTCAAAAGCTCGCTCATCCTAAACATGGAACACCAAAATCTTACCGTGTAACCCTCGACAAACCACTTGAAACGCTTGATTGCGACAAATTACATTTTGGTATTAAATTAATAGATGGACTTATAAAGCCTGATCGCCTCTATATCGTTCCCGGATCTAGAAAATATCAAGTTGTTATTGAGATTCATAGCGGAAAGAACCGTATAATAAGGCGCATTTTTGAAAAACTAGGTTACCATGTCGTAGCACTTGATCGCTTTAAATATGCCGGATTAACCAAAAAAGGACTTTTTCTGGGAAGATGGCGCTCGCTTACCGTAAAAGAAGTTGCCCTTCTTAAAAAAATTTAAATTATTGCAAGTTGCTTTTTTCTCTTGTTAACGTGAACTCGATCTAAGCAAGTGTGACACATTTCCGGATTTTTCAATGATTTTCAAAAAACAATCCTGATTTTGGAGCCTTTAAGTTAGCGTTTTTAGTTTACTTCAAATTTGTTATGTCTATAATTTAGTGCAAACTAATTTATAAATCCGTTCGCCCAGACTATTCATTACCCACA
>CAYPXP010000006.1:0-18375 GCA_964414965.1 uncultured Pseudomonadota bacterium | reverse complement strand
TATGAATGGATTATTAATTGTTAATAAAAGCTTATATTATACATCAATGGATGTCATTCGTATACTGCGTAAATTAACTGGCGTTAAAAAGATTGGTCATGCGGGAACCTTGGATCCATTGGCCACTGGAGTTTTGTTGGTCTGTATTGGCAAAGAAGCGACTAAAAAAATTGATCAGTTTATGAATATGGAAAAAGAGTATACCGCGGAAATAAATTTGAGCTCTTTTTCAGAGACTGATGATTCAGAGGGCCCTTTGATTAATGTTGGTGTAAAGGTGACTCCTTCTTTAGATGAAATAAATAATTGTTTGCGAAAATTTGTAGGTGAGATTGAGCAGGTTCCTCCAAAATATTCTGCTATCAAAGTTAATGGTAAATCTGCTTATAAGCGAGCGCGACAAGGTGAACACGTACAATTAAAGTCACGAACTGTCTTTATTAAGAAAATTGAACTGCTTTCTTATGAATGGCCACTTCTAAAAGTGCAGGTTGTCTGTGGTAAAGGGGTTTATATTCGTAGTTTAGCGCGTAATATTGGAGAATATTTACAAACGGGTGGCTATGTAAAATCTTTAATTCGTACACGTATTGGTAAATTTAATCTCTTGCAGGCCATTGGCTTAGAAGTATTAGCTAAGAATCCTGAATTAATTAAGGAAGAAATTCAAAAGAGGGTGATCCAAGTAATCTGACATTACGCAATTGAATGTCTAAGACATACAATAATAAAAGATTAGCTGAACTTGTGCGATGATTAGTAGGACTTATGGGGCTTGCAGTGCGAACAGATGGGCTGCTTGGACGTTCGGCATGCATTGTTTCCAAAAAAAACTTAGGGTCACATCCGATGATTGAAGAAAAGGTGCACAAAATTAAAAGATGTTTTTTCATTGATTTCCTTTCACTCCATAAGTCTATAGTAAATGCAAAATTATGCAATGAAATAGGCTTTTATTTATCGACTATTTTTAGTTGCGTGTAAAGAAGATCTCTGATAAACTAACATCGAAATATGCCGAAGTGGTGAAATTGGTAGACACGCAGCCTTGAGGTGGCTGTGGGAGAAATCCCTTGGGGGTTCGAGTCCCTTCTTCGGCACCAATGTTCTCTCGTTGAGAGTTTTTTTGAAGCTTCTAAAATTGTTTTTATGTAAGGAGATTGTCGCATGGTCACGTCATTTCGACGCATTTTAGCATCGAGCTTAGGTTTTTGGTTATTATTGCTAGCGCTTGCGCTTTATTTTTTATATCCTCCAATGAAACGTCTAACGTTTGGTATTGATTTGGTGGGAGGGACTTACATAATATTAGGGGTTCAGGTAAATGAAGCGATAGTTCATGAATTGCAATCATTAATGTTATCAAGTGCCAATGGTTTAAAACGTGATGAAAAGATCGAAGTCACCAGTTCTAAAATAAATAAAGAAGATCGATTTTTTGAAATGACCTTTACTGATCAATCTGAAGCCTTAAAAGCTGAATCCTATATTCGTGAAAATTACCGTGATCAAGGTCGCTCTAAAAATGATTTAGAAATGTCTATAACAGATAGCGTTTTGAAAGTTAAATTTAGTCATAAAAAAGAAGAATTGATTAGCAGAGCGGCTTTAAGAAGTAACAAAGATGTTTTGCAAACACGTTTGAATGCAATTGGCGTTGAAGAAGTTCCCGTTTATATCAGTGGCAAAGATCGTATTATTGTTGCATTACCCAATGTCCATGACCCCATTCAAGCTAAAAAAATGATAGGAACGCCAGCGATGCTGGAATTTCGTATTATTGAAGAAGGTCCTGTTGCGACTAAAGATGAATTGTTAGATAAGTTTGATGGAGAACTTCCTGAAGGAATGGAAATTCTTGAAGGACGTGATCGTCATATGGAAGGCGGAAAAGCATTTTTCCTCGTTCCTGATTATTCTGAAGTTACTGGCCGATATCTTTTAAAAGCTGTTGCTCGTCCAACGCAAGATAGTTCAGGATTTGTTCGTATGGCTGTTGCCTTTACCTTCAATAGTGAGGGCGGTGATCATTTCTATGAATTAACGTCACAAAATGTTGGTCGTCTTTTAGCTGCTATTATCGATAAAAAAGTTGTTGAGTACGCAGTCATTAAAGATAAAATCCGCTCAGAAGGAAGTATTTCTGGTGATTTTACTCCAGATAAAGCAAAAGAATTGGCTACGTTACTTAAATCAGGAGCTTTTACAGCCCCAGTAACATTTGAAGAAGAGCGTCATATTGGACCAGCGCTTGGTGCCGACTCGATTATGCGTGGGCTTATTTCATGCTTGGTTGGGCTTGGTTTATTATTTATATTTAGTCTTCTTTACTATCGCTTATCGGGCTTGTTTGCATCATTAGTTTTGATATATAACTTAATTCTTCTTCTTTTTATTCTTTCCAGAATGCACGCAGCGTTAACGCTGCCAGGTATTGCTGGTTTAGTTTTGACGATAGGAATGGCAATTGACTCTTCAATTCTCATTTTTGAAAAAATAAAAGAATTGCTTGCACAGGGAATGCCGATACCTCAAGCTGTTCGTCAAGGTTTTTCAGGAGCTATGGTCGTGATTTTGGATGCAAATATAACGACTTTTATTGTTGGTGTAGTACTTTTCTTCTTTGGAACTGGTCCAATCAAAGGATTTGCCGTAACATTGATGGTTGGTATTATTACTACGCTGATTTCAGGTTTATTTGTGTTGCGATCAATATTTGAAGCGCTGTTAATGAGGCATATACAAAAATTGAGCATTTAGTATACTTAATGGTAAGTTTGGCGGCGTAGCTCAGGTGGTTAGAGCGACGGAATCATAATCCGTAGGTCCGGGGTTCAAGTCCCTGCGCCGCTACCATTTTACCTTATCTAATAAAATCTTTTTTTGAGAGGTGTTTTATGCAACGACAAGAACTTAATATACCCTTGATTCTAACCGGTGTTCGATTACTTTCTCCTCTCGTTTTGCCATTACTTATTGTTTCTTTGTGGCCCTTACATAATGATTTTATTCATATTTTCTTAGTGATTATTTTCTTATTGCTTGGATTAACCGATTTGTTTGATGGGCTTTTGGCTAGGCATTGGCAACAAGAGACTAAAATAGGTAGATTGCTTGATCCTATAGCAGATAAATTTTTAATTATTTCTTCATTGATAGCATTACAGGCCGTTGGCGCTCTTAATTTTGTGTGGGTGATTATTTTAGTTTTACGCGAAATGTTTATTATGGCTGTGCGCTATATTGCATGTGAACACAGTGTGACAATAGAAGTTTCGCAGTTGGCAAAGATAAAAACTTGGTTACAAATTGCGTTGGTTGCTTATTTGTTGTCGCCCTATGGTTATTTAGATTCTTGGACTCAATTTTTTATTTATCTGATTTTATTGTTAACGACCATTGCTTGTTCGCTATACTCTGCCTATCATTATTATCAGTTGTGTATGGTTGGAGTATATGGAAAAGATGTTTTTTAATGAATTAGCTCGTTGGTTTAGTCGCTTAGAACAAGAGTCTTCTCGTTTAAAAATCACTGAAATGCTGAGTGATCTTTTCAAGGAACTAACGGCCCAAGAAATTCAAATTGTTTCATATTTTTGTATGGGTGTTCTTAATCCTCCTTATAAAATGGTTCAATTTAATATTGCGGTTAAGAGTGCGCTTAAAATAGCAGCACGTTTGTTAGATCAATCAGAATATGAAATTCAGCAAGTGGTGAAAGACTTAGCAGACTTAGGCGAAGTTATTAAAGATGGTTTATGGCAATCGGCAGAAACATTATCTATTTTTGATGTATATAAACGATTACAGAGTATTGCCGAATTAAGTGGTGAAGGTTCTCAAGAGGCTCGTGTGGATGGGTTGGTAACATTGTTGCGAGAAGTTGATCCTCTGGGCGCAAAATATATTTTACGCATTGTATTGGGTACTTTGCGTTTAGGTTTTTCAGATATGACCTTGGTTGATGCGCTTTCATGGATGTTGGTTGGTAATAAGTCTTGTTCAAAAAAGATTGAAGCCGCCTATAATCGTTGTGCGGATATTGGACATGTAGCTTTTGTAACAAAAACAGAAGGTATTGAAGGCGTTGAACATTTGAAAGTTATTCTCGGAATTCCGATTCGACCAGCGGCAGCTGAACGTCTGTCATCTGCGGCGGCCATTATTGAAAAAATTGGGCCTTGTATTGCTGAGCCGAAGTTAGATGGATTTCGTTTACAGGTCCATATCGACAATCGTCAAGCTGATTCCAAAATCCATTTTTTTTCACGTAATTTACTCAATATGTCGTATATGTATCCGGATTTAGTAAGTGCATTACAAAATATCAAAGCTGAAACTATTATCATGGAAGGTGAAGCAATAGCCTTTGATATTAATACGGGTAATTTTATGCCGTTTCAGGAGACCGTAAAACGCAAAAGAAAACATGGTATAGATAGCGCTATTGAAGAATTGCCGCTACAGCTATTCTTTTTTGATATATTATATCTTGATGGCCAAGAGCTTTTTAATGAAACGTTACTTGAGCGAAGAGCCAAATTAGCCGGTGTACTTGATTCCTCGCCTATTGATAAAAATATTATACGAACGACAGAAGAAGTTATGGTTGAGACTGCACCTGAATTAGAAAAATATTTTTTAAAGCAAATTGAGGATGGGCTTGAAGGTGTTGTTGTGAAACGGCCCGATTCGCCATATCAGCCAGGAAAGCGAAATTTTAATTGGATCAAGTTAAAGAGGCTTGAAGAGGGACATTTGCTTGATACCATTGATTGTGTGATTTTAGGTTATTATTATGGTCGAGGTAAACGGTCAGCCTTTGGTATTGGTGCTATTTTAATTGGGTTATATAACAAGACTTGTGATTGTTTTCAAACGGTTGCCAAGATTGGAACAGGTTTTTCAGATGTTGAATGGCGATCATTGAAGAAAAAATGCGACGATATCAAGGTTACAGAAAAACCTAAAAATGTATCTTGTGCGAAAGATTTATATCCCAATGTTTGGGTTCGACCTGAAATAGTTATAGAAGTAACTGCTGATGAAATAACGCGTTCACCTATTCATACCGTTGGCTTGAAAAAAGTTTCAGTAGATGGCGTTGGTGAAATGAGCGAAGGTTTTGCTTTGCGATTTCCTCGTTTTTTGCGTTATCGTGACGATAAGAATGCTTATGAAGCAACGTCTGTTGAGGAATTTAAGGATTTGTTTAAGCAACAGCGAAAGTGATTTGACATGATCTTAAGACGATTTTTAATATTATTTTTTAGCCCTGTGTTTTTGTATGGAATGGACAATCATTCATCACAGCAGGATTTGGTGAACGCTAATCAAAATATCCCTCGTTATAATACTTCGTGGGACGATGTCGAATTAGGTGATGTGCCTTTGCGCCCTAGTTTAGATCTGGAAAAAGTAATCACCCAAAATAAAGTTTGTCAGGAAAAGAGATGTTCAAAACGAGTTGGAGTCTTTAAGCGTTTACTTCAACGGTGTTGTCCTTGTTGTTTGAGCGCTCAAAATTAGAAATTTATTATATTGCTACAAATAAATAATCAAATTAGTGAATGATTTAAGCGTTCTTTTTTTTTGTCTTTTGATCTTCAAATGCATAAGGAAGCAAATCTTGGGCATTAAGAATACGATATGATCGATCAGTTTTGGCAATGATGACTGGTGTGTTACCGCATAATTCATGAATGACTTGTCTACACGATCCACAAGGTGTGGCACCGTCAGCTGTTACGGTTACGACGGCCTTAAAATTACGATGGCCATCAAAGATTGCTTTTAAGAGCGCTAAACGTTCAGCGCAGCAGATAAGATTGAAGGATCCACCTTTGACATTGGCGCCAGTAATTATTTGGTCATTATCAGTTAATATCGCTGATCCAACTTGATATGAAGAATAAGGAGTATAAGCTTTTTCGCGTGCTGAGATAGCTTGATCGATGAGATGATTGATCGTCTGTTTTGATAATTTCATTAAGGTCCCTTTCAAATACACTTATTCTCGTTGTAACTATAATAAATTACAACAAGTTTATTATGTTTCTTTCCCTTGGGACTTATTAAGTTTACGTTAGTTTTATTGTTTTTTCTAGGATTATCAAAAAGATAGTGACTTTTTGATAATCCTAGAAAATTTAAATGATGTTGTTTTACGAACAGATGTCATATTGTTCAAAATCTTTTTTCAATTCCTGAACATTTTTAAATACGTAGCCAAAAACGGTAATTCCATGTTTGCCTAATACTTCTTGGCATTTGGCAATATTTTTTGCTTGATCATCAATCATGAGAGCAACGATGCGAGGATGGTGTATTTTTGTTCTTATCTTGGTTGCTAATTGTTCAAATGCTTCAGTTCGATCTTTTTGTAAATAACCGTTTGTTTGTGTAGAAATTTGTTTTTCTATAAAAAGGTTATCAAGTTTGCCCGTTGATTTGGTATTCATCCAATTATAAGATTCTTCGCCGATATTAGAACAAGCAAATTTAGGATAATTTTTACAACTATTTTGATAAAAAGTATACATATCTTCATCAAGTTCGAATGGACTAATTAATTGTAAAATATGTTCTTTACTCGATGTTTGAGAGATATGTTTCAAAGCATGTTCTTCAATTGCGGGATGAACGGGATAGCCAAAGATTTTGTGAGACAAGTACTTAGGGCCAAATACAGCTAATCCGCTTAAGAATCGTCCTAATTCTGAGCCAGTTAAGGTTTGAGCACGTTTTAAATCGCCTGGAAGTCTCTTGAGAACAACTTCATGAAGATCGGAAATAATAATTCCTTGTTTTCCTGTAGAAGTAGCCTTTTTAAATTCAATCAGAGCTTGTTGATTTGAGTTCGTTTTTACGATTTGGCGACTAAAAGTTTGTTGAGTACAAAAGAGTACGAAAAGCATAAAAAACAGAACGTTTTTCATGATAAATAACCTCCAGAAATTCATAGCATAACCACCATTAATAGTATACTCTATTTTGAACATTTTAACAAAGAAAAAGCTGGTTAATAAGCTTAAGCTTTTTGACACAGATTGTAGAAGAATTTTGCTTCTTGCAATGGGTTTTCAGCTTTGGTTATTGCATGGCCAACGACGATGCCATCTGGTTTGAGTTTAATAATCTGCTGAACATTATCTCGAGTGATTTGTGCCGCTATAAAGACTGGTAACTTGGTGTTGCCTCGAACAAGGTCCCATTGGTCTAAGAATTCTAATGATTCACCTTCATCATGAGGTTTGTGCATTAAAATCGTATCAGCGCCAAATCCTTGAGCTTCCATAGCCGTTTGGCCGGGCGAGGAAGCATCAATAAGATCGACCATAACTTTTATTTTATAATTTTCAGCAGCACGACCTACGGTGTAGAGAACGTTTTTGTTAGTGCCGCCCATTACAGATATCCAATCAGCTCCTGCTGAGGCGATGATTTTAATAATTTCATCTCCTCTGTCAATAATCTTTGTATCAGCGACAAGTATTTTGTCCGGAAATATTTTTCTAAACTCTTTTATTGCATGTACGCCATATTGATAGAGCATAACGGATCCAATTTCAAATTGATCGCAATAGGGATCAATTTTTTTTGCAATCGCTAGAGCTTCGTCAAGATTGGTTATATCAAATGAAATCTGTAATTTCATAAAAATCCTTTTATTTAGGTAGGAAGATTATATCATGATTTCGCTATTTGAAAAAAACTAACTGATTAAAATTTTGGAGATATCTTGATCGGTTGTTTTTTGTATAAAAGAGGTTGGTGCAAAAAATTGCTTTATTTTTATAACAAACAATGCTTGTTTAATGCGATCAAGACCTCTTTTTGCATAAATTGTAGGAAGCACGATGTTTGTAGATTTGTTTGTAACTGTTACTCCAAATGGTACGAAAATATTTTTTGGTTTAGCCAATATGATAATTGAATGTAATGGAATTTGAAGATCATTAGGAAGATTCTGTTCTAAAACTTTCCAATAATAAATTTTTGTTTCAGGGTCTTTCAAACGTTTTACTTGATACATTTTTGTCTCTTTTGGATCAGATATTTGCCACTGCTGAATAGTATTTGAAATGAGAAAACGTGGTTTCATCTCAGGAGTAATTACGAGATTAAACTGTTCTCGTATTGTTTTTCGGGGAAATGATAATAAACCGAAATCATTTGTATGGGATAAATAACCGCTATAAATGCCATAAATACCGACATTGACTGGTTGATAAAAAGCGGACTTCATGAGCTGCTTAGGTAATCCTTGATAGGTAATTGATTTAAATTGGTTGGTTGAATTGGCTTGCGGATATTCTTGGATAAACATGTTAATGGTATAATGAGGTTGTTCTTTTTCTTCCGCTTTCATTGTGGTAAAAATGAGCAGTAATATAATTATTTTTCTCATTCTGCTTCCTTTTTTAGTCGAAACTTTTTCTTCTTGATATACTAACATTGTTTGAATAATAAAAGCTACAGTTTAAGGAATGGTATGCAAAGGATTCCCTTAGAAAGTATTTGGCGTGTATTTGCTAAGCAGTACCAATTAAGTGAGATGCAAGTTTCTCAATTTGAATCGTATGCTCATGAGCTTCTGAAATGGAATCAGCAATGTGATCTTACGGCAATAACTAATGAACATGATGTTGTAGAACTTCACTTTGATGACTCATTAAAAGTTACGCAATTTATGGATTTTTCGAAAATAACCAGTTGTTGTGATGTTGGATCTGGGGCTGGATTTCCTGGGATTCCTCTCAAAATTTTGTATCCTCATCTGACATTGTATTTGCTTGAAGTTCAACATAAACGTGTAGAGTTTTTAGAATATATGGTGGATACCTTAAAACTTGATAATGTTTTAGTGATGCGCGTTGATTGGCGAACATTTTTGCGAAAAACTGAATTTGGTATCGATCTTTTTTGTGCCCGAGCTTCATTAGATCCTGAAGAGTTGATTCGGATGTTTAAGCCTTCATGTGTTTATAATGATGTCCCTTTAATATATTGGGCATCACGTATGTGGAAATCGGTACCGAAAGTCGAATCATACATTAAAACCGATTGGGAATATCATGTTGGGGGGCGCAAGCGACGTCTCATTTTATTACAAAATAAATAAATAGTGGTTGCTATTTAAAGCTGTTTATGCTTTCATGTAAAACGCTATTGATCTTTTAGAAGGAGTATAAGATATGCGCAAGAATGTTCTGACTAGTTACATCGAAGGGATTTGCAGTCAATCCGAGGGAGAAAGTTATAGCACTATTTTGCGGTACTTTATTCCAGAGTTTATTACTGCGCTGGTTTTTTATTCAGCGCTTTATTTGTTAGATGCTCGATTTGTTTCGGTGCTCAAATCGACGAGTCGTTATACCATTTTAGGTCTCAGTAATAATTTTCTCCATTTTGTGATTAAGGTTGCTGAAGCAATGGCGGTAAGCATAACTATTAGTTGTGGCAAATATAATGGTGCAAAGCTTTACGATAAAGTTGGAAAAGCATTTGTTGATGCTTTTTGGGTTATAGTTTTAACAGGAATTGTATTTAGTGGCGTTCTTTATTTTGGAGCCTATTATATCTATTATTTTCTTGGGGTAACTCCCAAAATGATTCATTTAGGAGTTCCTTTCTTGCGTGTTCGAGCGGTTGGGGTTTTGTTTCTTTTCGTCTATCTCGCATGTATATCGTTTTTGAGAAGCCTTAAAAATACCAAGACGCCGATGCAAATTTTTGTTATGGGAGCCGTTGTATTTATTGGTTTTGATTACGTATTAATTTTTGGAAAATATGGATTTCCTCAATTAGGATTGGTAGGTTCAGCATGGGCTACCGTATTTCAATACTTATTCATGTGTGTTTTAGCTTTGATATATATTTTAAGTGATCACAATCGACGTACGTATGCAATCGAATTTTTCAAGCCATTGAGTATTGATTATGTAAAATATATTATTTCATTGAGTTGGCCTATGATGGTGGACAAGGCTTCTATTGCTGCGGCATATATATGGCTCGCAAAGATGATCGCACCGATGGGAAAATATGCTATGGCAAGTTTTACTGTAACAAAAGATATGGAACGTTTTGCTTTTTTGCCGGCAGTTGCCTTTGCACAAATAATAACATTCCTCGTAAGTAATGATATGGGC
This sequence comes from uncultured Pseudomonadota bacterium, assembly GCA_964414965.1. Classification (GTDB taxonomy): domain Bacteria; phylum Babelota; class Babeliae; order Babelales; family UBA12409; genus UBA12409. Next base: position 8,221 of record CAYPXP010000006.1, on the reverse strand, counting down.
CGTCAAAATTGGCGTGGTATTTCATCAAATATTAAAAAAATTGTTTTTTTAACATCGATAATGGTTTTTGCTTTATTATTTTTATTGTCATTATATCCAGAAAAGTTTATTCGTCTGTTTGACCACAAAGATGCATTTACTTCCTTTTCAGCTAAAATATTTCCCTTGTTGAGTCTGTTTGTCTTTTTTGATCTATTACAACTTATTTTATCTGGAGCATTGCGTGGTGCTGGCGATGTCAAAACGGTTATGTGGACACGCTTAATTGTTTGTGGCGTCTTTTTTGCGCCTCTTTCATACTTGGTCTCATGGCTTCCAATTCATGACTCCTGGGTGAAATTTGTTTTAATTTATGCTATGTTTTATGTAGGTAATGCTATTATGAGCATTGTATATATTAAACGATTTCGCTCCGGGGAATGGGCTCATCAATCAGAATAAAGGATATATTACATGAAAATTACACGTGAAGAAGTCTTGAAGTTGGCGGAAATATCAAAAATAGAAATTCAAGAATCGGAAATCGATACATTGATTAACCATCTTCAAGAAGTTTTAACCTATGCTGAACGTGTATCTCAGGTAGCTGAAGATGCAAATGAGCCATCAAGCAAAAATATAAATATTATGCGTGATGATGTTCCTTGTTCTTGTTATCCAAAGCCTATTTTAGAACAGGCACCTGAACATGATGATGATTTTTTTGTTGTTCCTAAAATTTTATAAAGCATCAAGGATATTACGATGAATAACTTAGCATTTGCAACTATTACAGATTTGAAAAATAAACTTGCTCATAAAGAAATTTCTCGCGAAGAGCTTTTATCATATTTTCTTGACCGTTTTCAAAAATATAATAAACAACTTGGTGCTGCTTTAGAAGTTTTTGATAAAAAATCTATTTTGGAAAAATCTTCCGATCATGGTTCTTTAGCTGGAATTCCTGGAATTCTTAAAGATAATATTTCTCAAGGGGATCGTTCCTTAACTTGTGGTTCTAAAATTTTACAAGGTTTTGTTTCAAAATATGATGCAACGGCAGTTAAACGCTTGAAGGCAGAAGGAGCATTACTTGTTGGACGAGCTAACATGGATGAATTTGCCATGGGAGCTTCTAATGAATTTTCAGCCTATTTTAAATGTCACAATCCTTGGGATCATGAACGTGTTCCTGGCGGATCAAGTGGCGGTTCAGTAGCATCTGTTGCTGCTGGATTGGTTCCATGGGCACTTGGCTCTGAAACCGGGGGATCTGTTCGATTGCCAGCTGCTTTTTGTGGCATTGTTGGATTAAAGCCGACGTATGGACTTGTATCTCGTTTTGGATTAGTTGCATATGCCTCTTCATTTGATCAGATTGGGATTGCAACACGAACAGTACGCGATAATGCTCAGGTGCTATCAGTTATTGCCGGGCACGATGTCTCTGATTCTACAACACAGCCGGTTGAACGAAAAAGTTATGACGTCAATTTGAATGGTAAATTACCTGAAGGTCTTACAATTGGTATTTTGGATAATATGCTGAACGCTGAAGGAATGAATCTTGAAGTACAGCAATTAATTGAAAATGCTGTCAAAGAATTAGAGAAACTTGGTGCAACGATTAAACCTATTAAGATTCCTGTCATTGATTATAGTGCAGCGGTTTACTTTATTTTAAGTCGAGCTGAAGCTGCTTCTAATTTAGCAAGATTTGATGGGGTTCGTTATGGGTATCGAGATAAAAAAGCAGTTACCTTAGACGAAATGTATCGTCGCACCAGATATAATGGATTCGGTGATGAGGTTCGTTTCCGTATATTGATCGGAAACTACGTTTTATCGGCAGGACATTCTGCTGATTTTTACAATAATGCTAAAAAAGTTCAACGCTTAATGCGCGCTAAAATGGACGAAGCATTTGCGAATGTTGATCTATTGTTAGCACCAACGCATGGAGCGCCAGCATTTAAGATTGGAACCTACGATCAAGATCATTTGCAATTAGATTTAATGGACTATTTTACCTGTTTTGTAAATATTACAGGTGTTCCTAGTTTGGCCGTGCCTTGTGGGTTTACCAACGATAAATTGCCAACTGGGTTTCAACTTATTGGACCACAATTGAGCGAAGAATTGTTATTCAAAGTTGGTGATGCTTATGAGCAACAGACGCCATGGCATACAATGCATCCATCTGACTACTAATTCTTGTTTTACCATTGCCTAATAAAGCTTCTCATAGAAGATATGTAAAAATGTCTTTTATTGATGGAGGGGGAGATGCAACGAGAAGGGGCGTTTGCATGGTTGTTAGGGATTTGTGTAATAATCAATGCATTTTCACAGGACTTATTGCTACAACGTGATGCACTAAAATTAGAAGAATATCGCGTTTTTCATTATGGTATTGGTGATTTTTTTGCTGATTTTGCGCGAACAAATTTTAATCTTTTTTCTAAAGAGACATTATTGGTTGGTTTTTTTACGGCACCGTTGTATGGTCTTGCTTACAAAACTGATCAGCGAATACATAACAGTATTTACGATTGTTATGCTCATCGTAATTTATTTGATATTGGGCCATGCACAAAGCCCTTTGTTGAAGATATTGGATTAGCTATTCCAATTGTAGGTCTTTCGGCTGGGCTATTAGCTTCAGATGATCCTAATAATAAAGTGACGGGAAGTCTATTATTGAGTGGCGTTATTTCGGTAGGAATTTTTAAGGATGTTGTAAAGAGTGCTACTGAAGATTGTGAAATAGGTTGTCGCCCTTATAGTGGATGTTTTGTTAAGAAGCGTAAACATAATGGGTTTCCGTCAGGACATGCTGCGACGGCAACTTATATGACCCTGTTATTTGCTTTTCGTAAAGGAATAACGTGGGCGGCTCCTATTGGTGTTTATTCAGGTTTGATTATGGGGCTTATGATTGGGTGTAATTATCATTATGTTTCGCAGGTTGTTGCTGGTATTGGCTTAGGAACGGCTTATGCATTGGCAGCTGAAAAGGTTGCTCAATCGCGACTGAAAGAGAATTGGGAAATTAATTTTTCGTTGTCTCGTACGGGAAGCCCACAATTAGGAGTAGTGTATTCTTTTTAATGCGCGATATATGACATCATCATCAGATTCTTCATCGCCTGTTTTTTTTTCTATATAGCGCAGTACTCGTGATAATGCAATTAAGGTGCTGCCGGCAAGAATCATGTTCCAATTTGCTTTTAATTCGGGAATTACATACCACTTAAGGTTGATGGTTCCTTGTAAGATACAGATAGGGCCAAGAAGATTCAACATGAAATGAGTGAGTGGATAATTAGTTTTTGGTGATATATCACAATTCATGAGCATTGTAATTATTAAACAATTAAATAAAAAACCCTTTTTCATATTTTTAGGTACCTCATTATAATTATTGTTAGTCTTAATCTAAATAAAAATATGTGCAAGTGGGGGTGGCGCTTTTTGAGTATTTATAAAATTAATTATGTTGAGTGGTAACTCGATGAAGAGCTATTTTTTAAGCTTGTGGGTGGATAGGGCAAGTTAGTGGATATAAAGGTATTTATTTATGAATAAGTACTTATTCATAATATGGTAAGTAGTCGTAAGGTGTTGGCCTATGTTCATCGCAGTAGGTATGGGTTTGATGAGCTAATTTTTTAAAAATTTCTTTTGATTCATGATTATTTAACCAGTTTTGAGCTGCTTCAGAGTGATCGTGTTTTGAAGGAACAGAACGAGCAATATCACGCAAACAGGTTTTACATTCTACTTGTTGCGCTAGATCTTTATCAGAGCTTGAAAATAAGCCAGATTCAATTTTTTGAGTTATGGCATTTGCAGCAATTCCGACGAGACTATTTTTAAGATAGTTGACAGAGTGATTAAGTGGGTTGGTTTGGCTGATTAATTGACTTTGTATGTCGGAAGTAACAGAGTCAATGGCAGTTTCAAGAATGCCTGAAGTAATTATTCCTACAATTGGTTGCCTTATATAGCTGCACAAAAAAGATGAACAGCTTTGTTCTTGTCTGCTCAAAGTTGCTATTCTTTGAACACCTGTACCTAATTGTTGTAAGCGTTCGGCTTCAGTTGTTTTAGATGGCGCTAGGATATCACCTATTACGGGCAGAATAAAAGCTAAGCCCAAATGAGTTAGCGGTTGAGGAATTTCATAATCTCTTTCTAATTGTTGCGGCAGTTCGGTAGCCATAATGGCAGTATATAAGAGTGTTTCTACCCCATATTTTACTACTGGATTAAGAAGCGTGTTTTGTTCTTCAGGAATATTGCGCATATTCTTTTGTTCCATGAAATGTAATAAAGCTGTACCCCATGGATTGGCATTAAGCATTTGAATAGTAATAAATAAGATAAGAACAAGAGCTCTCTTAACCATGATATAACCCCATTTTTAATTTAATTTCGTATTAAATTGATTATATCATGGTTAAGAATTTTGTCAATTAGAAACTTATTTTATGTTTTAAGCAGTGGGAACCGTTGGATTTCATTTTTTGGGCAATCCTTATAAGGGTTGGGCGCCAAGGGTGATCTTCAGGTAACTGTTTAACGATTTCTTCAATGCATTTATGACAGCCACATTGATAGGCGGCTTCTTCAATTAATTGATTTTGATAATGTTTTCTTATCAAATGGTTTAAGAAATAGTGTAGTGGTTCTGCGTTGTCGGCAATAGCCCATTCAGCTTTATCAAAAGTTAAATCGATGAGTGAAGGATTTCCAAGTTCAAATTGTATGCAATTTTTGACGGTTTTTCTGTGATCGTTTTTTTCAATATAATGAAATAACTGCATCTTGATAGGTGTGGTGCCGAGCTGAGTTGCTGCCCGAAAAAAAGCGGTTCGATATGTTTTTTCTTCTCGTAATGCATTGTAGCTATCGCGAAAGGTTTGGCAACCTTTTAATGATGAAGGAATTTGATCATCAAATAAATCAAGGTATTCTTCTTTTGGTTGAATGCCATAGGTCTGATCAGCAGTGACGGTACCAATTTTAGATGAAAGAAGGCCAATTCCTGAATCCATACAGTCTTGAAGGAAACGTTGGAAATTAAATTTTGCTTCTTTCGCAGCTTCACGATCATTTTCTGTTGTATTACATTGCTTAATAAGCCATTGCTGTTGAGGTTGTGTTGCATTTTGTATTAACCAATAAAGTAAGATTTCAACACTCTGTTTTGTGAGCATATGTTTCCACGGATGTGGTTGGTCTTCAAATAAATCTATAGAAATTTCCATAGCTGGTAATTGACTGATTGACAACAGGATGAGTAATAGAAATTTTTTTATCATAATCTTCCTTTATATACTGTTTTTTTCGATCAAATTTCTTAATTTAACGCGAATTCGATAAATCGTAATATCGGATAAATTTTTATAATATTAGCGCGTTCGGTAAGACCTTTCGAATCGCCTAAAAGGCTCCTCAAGGCGAACGCGTAATAGATTATTCTTAAGTACAACAACTTAAATTCTTTCATCTTTTTTACCGTATATTAATTATCGAACTTTCTTAATTTTGTTATACTAGTATATATGAATTATTGGAATGAGAAACTGCATATTGGTAACCTATCATATTCGCGCTTTATCAGTGGGCCATTGGATGGTTATACTGACTCGCCCTTTCGTCGGCTGGTGCGTCTATTTTCGCCCCAAAGCTTGCTTTATGGTGAAATGCGGCATGTGGCAAGTGTGGTACATAGTCGTGGGCGCAAAGCGTTGATATTTGAAAAAACAGAGTTGCCCCTACAATTTCAAATTACTACAAATTCTTTAGATTATGTGGCCGAAGCCGTAGAATTAATTTTACAAACTGGTGTTGCTGGTATTGATCTTAATATTGCGTGTCCAGCACGAAATGTCGTTAAATCATGTTCTGGTTCAGCGTTAATGGCACAGCCGGAATTGTTAAAACAGGTTTTAACGTTATTGCGCTCATTAGTCTCAATTCCTCTTACGGTCAAAATGAGAGCCGGATTTAAAGAAAAGAATGCATTAGATGTTGTTAAGTTGATAGCTGATTGTGGGATTGATGCGCTAGCTATTCATCCCCGATTGCAGACAGAGAAGTTTTGTGGCGAACCTGATTATAATCTGGTTGCTCAGGTAAAAAAAAGTGTCACTATTCCCGTGTTATATTCTGGTGGTATCCATACCTTTGATGATGCTAAACAGGTATATGAAAAGACGGGGGTTGATGGATTTCTCATTGGACGTGGTATGTGTGGCAAGCCCTGGAAATTGAATGAATTAGATGCTTGTGCACATGGTGAATTATATATGATCAGTAAAGAACAGATTGTTGATGTTGCGATTGCTCATTTAGATTATTTAATTCAGTATTATCAAGGTGAGGGGTTATACAATTTTCGTAAACATATTCCATTTTATATAAGCAATTTTGAAGGTGCTTCAGCTTTGCGCCAAACATTGATAACATCAGAATCAGTTGAAGAAGTTAAACAAGGGCTGAGTAGTATTTTAAGGAAATAGGTGTCTAAGCAAAAGCAGTGGGTTTGGTGGGCTTTTATTTCATTAGTTTTTTTAATAAGTGCGTATTCTATTGCGCCATTTTCTCAAATTCTAAATAGGTGTGGTTCTTATTTACTCTATCCTTTATTAAAAAGTTATTGTGTTGTTGAATCTCGTTATGAACGCATTGTTGGATGGGTTCACTCGTGCCATACACTCGAGCAACAATTAAAGCAGACACGAGAAGAATGTAATTTCCTCAAAGAAGAGCTTATTAAGTTGCAGGCGGTTTCAGATTATTATGATGATATTAGTGACTTGTGTCTCTTTAAAAAACGGTATACCCAATATAATGCTGCAATAGTGAGCCAGATTTTATTGATCCACTGCGCCGCTGATGAACATTATTTATTAGTTGAGGGTGGCACCGATCGTAATATTACTGAAGGAATGATTGCGCTGGTGGATAACAATATTCTTGGGCGTGTTATAGAGGTCTATTCATATTATAGTAAGGTAATTTTGATCACCGACAAACGTATTAATATTGCGGCGTATTGTTCGCGAACACGTACTAAAGGGATTGTGGTTGGGACTAATAATACTCACTTAGAATTGAAATTTGTCGATCATTTTAAGCAGCTACATGAAGGAGATCTGGTTCTTTCAAGTGGCCAAGGATTGTTATATCCACGTGGGTTATGTGTGGGGCGAATAGTCAGCTTTGTTAAGAAACATGTGGCATATGATGTTACGCTTGAGCCGTTTTTTGATATAACTCACATTACGCACTGTTTCTTGATTCATCCTCAATTTATCCATTAACCAATATATGTTTGGTGGATGGTGTTCCACAAAACTGTTTTCATTTGATTAAATAATGCAAAGAGTGGTTGTGAATCTTGTTTGCCAAATAATTGATTAAATATCGAGGGGTATGCTGGTTTAACCCATTCAATTTCTTTTTCGATAAGCGCAAGTTCTTTAAGTTTTTTTACCATATTAAATTCGGATCCGACTTCATCGATAAGTCCTTTTTTTAAGGCCTGAATACCGGTGAATACGCGGCCATTAGCCCAGTCGGTGCTATTTTGCAATGAAAGTTTGCGTTGGCAAGCTACATCGTGAATAAATTGTTGATAACAATTATGAGCTAATTGTTGGAGCATTTTTTGTTGTTCAGGGGTTGATGGCACATAGGGGTTAAGTGCTGCTTTAAATGCTCCCTCTTTTTCTATTTCATAGTGTACATGACAGGTGCTCAGGAGTTCGTTTATTTTAAATTGGTTGATATAATTGCCAATACTGCCAATAAGTGCCGATGGCGTGGCAACGATATAATCAGCAGCGATAGCGATGTTGTACGCAGCAGAAGTGCATAAATTATAGGTAAGAGCTAAGACAGGTTTTTTGTATTCAGTTTTGAGATACAGAATTTCATTGTACAGAGCTTGAGAAGATCCGGCGGCACCGCCCGGGCTATCAATGTCTAGGACGATCGCTTTAATGCTCTTGTTTTTGAAGAATTTCTCTAAATTTTGTTGATAAAATTCTACATCAGTAATAGTGTCATGAATTTTTAAACGAGCGACTTTAGTCTTTGGTTGTATAGCTTCTTTGTACTGTTCTTTAATACTTTTCAGTAAACCTGGAGCGGCGTTAATGAGAATTAATAATACGAGTAAGGTACTTAAAATATTAAATATTTTTGGCATATAAAACTACTTTTTAGT
>CAYPXP010000005.1:12139-19575 GCA_964414965.1 uncultured Pseudomonadota bacterium | reverse complement strand
TAAAAACTATTAACAAACTTTTCTTCATAAACAACCTTTTTTATTTATTCTTACTTGCCTATAAGGATAAATGCAATAAAAGACGATGAAGATCTTTAAAATAATTTTTATTTCTTAGCCAACGCTCTTTCATTCAACAGAGGGGCTTCACAACGTAAACGTCGTAAACGACCTCCATAGATTCCCTGCCGATTAAGTTCATCTAAATGTTCTTGTAAATTTTGACAATACATTAACGCCCCTCTTTTCAATTCATTTAAATCTTCTGATGAAAATTGAATATAAACATCTTCAATGGGTTGCATCAAGAAAAATCTTGTTAATGCTGCAATAGTTGAAACATTCATACCAACATGAGCTAATACAGAATCATACCCTAATGACTTCATGGTAAATGCCAATAAACCACAACCAGTAACGGCTAAAACATTTCCCTTTAACAATTTTAAATTATCTTTAAAGATTAAGGTTTGATCATATTTATTTAAAAGCAATTCATACTCTTTGAGCTCTTTTAACGTCTCTTCTCGAGTAAAGTTGTCAATATCATTAGAAAAATCCATAGAAAGAAGAAAAGATGGCATTAAAAATAAGATAGAAAAAAGTTTATGCATGTTAATCCTCAAGTTTTTAATAAAATGTTAAATGTTTTTTCAAAGATAGCAACAACTATTACGATGTATTTACTGTATTTTTTGCTTTTCAGGAGACTTTCGCAATCTATTAATAATACAAGAATGAATATGGTGGTCAGAATCAGCTATCCAACCTATGCCAACTATGCCGCTAACCCATATGTCACTCACCATCGACGAAGGTAAAAAATATAAACAACTACATAACAAGGTAGAAACACAACAGCACTCTTCGTAACTACCACTAAAAGCCGTATCATAAATTGGAATATTCTTTATCTTTCTGTGTTCCATTGCATTGGAAAAACCCAAAAAACAAAAAAATAAGCTAAAAATAAAGAATCTCACCACTGTCCCAACAAAAGAAATTTTGAAAATTAAATCTGTCTCAATAAGAATAATAGGCTTATAAAAAATAATCATTAAAAAAAATTAAAAAGACTCACTTTCATGAGCCTTTTTACACAAAAGTAGGTTATTTGGTCTAAAATCAAAGTAAGGCACTTATAAAATAAGGGCACGAACTAAACAATCCCTCATCACTAGTCTTTTTTTGCAGCCAACCAGCTTTTTCTTCTATAGTGTTTTTTGTCTTTGTGAGAAGAGGAAGATAGATGTTTTGCAATTCATCATTTAAAGCAGCAATCTTTTTTTGGTCATCATCCAATATTTTTTGATGATATGAAATTGCCATCTTATTTTCTTTAATATTAAGAACATACTCATTCAACTGATCTATCTGCCTTTTTAAAATTTCATTATCAAACTTATTAATCATATCTTTTGTTTCTTCAAAAGCTTTTTTGTTACTATCCAATTGATTCTTTTGTCTTCTTAACTTGCTTTCGATAATTCTTGATGTAGCAGGATTTGCTTGTAACTGTAACAACGAGCTCTTAACCATGTTTTGTCCATTAACAGTTGCTTCAATAATTTGGTTTAACTGTTCTTTTTGCGCTTGCGTAATACCTAAAAATGTCTCTCCGGACGATAATTTTTTATCACCAGGCAAAGAATCTAGCTCTGTCAATCCTTCTGCAATTTTCTTTAACGGGTCAATTGTAATGCCAATATTGTTTTTTAACGTATCAATTAAATTAAGGGTGCCCTTAATTCCGTCTTGTATACTAGTAATGCGCAAATTTCTAAAATTAATATCATTGGAAAGATCTTGTAATTTATGAGATAAATCAAGTATCTGATTCTTTAAATGATTAATAAAATCTTTCAAAACATTAACATATCTTAAAGTGCGAATAAATATAATCGCATCGGCTTTTCGTCCATTATTATCACAATTCTTCATTGCCTCATCTTTTGTCAATTGAACAGATTCGAAGGTTGGCATTTCCAATTGAGCGCCGCTAATACTATATAATAAAAATATACATGATAAGGACTTCATATTATTCCTAATTTAAAAACCAAAGAAATCTGCCACATCTTTCATAGCATCAGAAACGGCTTTGGCTGCTGCTTTTGCCGCTGCTACTGCAGCCTTTCCGACTGCCTTGCCAGCCTCTTCAGCAGCTTTTCCAGCTACCTTTGTAGCCTCTTCAGCAGCCTTAGCGGCCACCTTTGCAGCCTCTTCAGCAGCTTTTCCAGCTGCTTTTGCGGCGACCTGCGCAGCATCACTTGCTGCATCAGCGGAGGCTTTTAAAGCTTCATTTATCACTTCAGATGCATTGCCAAGAGCGTCCCCAATCTGGTTAGCAATATTGAGAGCTAATTCAGCCGCATTATTAGCTATGTTTAAAACATCTTTTCCTAGTTCTAACACTGCCTCACCAGCTTTATTAGCTATATCTTCAAAAAAAGCTCCTATTGCATTGGCGACTTCCTTAATAACTTCTTTTAAAATGTCACTCATATTATTTTTAAAATCTTTCAACTGCTTATTTGGATCAGTAACGGCATTTTTAATATTTGTTACAACATCTTCAGCTATTTTTTTAATCAATACTGATACAAAATCAGCTGATCCAAATAACACATCAATTTTTAAATTTTTGTTAGAAGATCCAAGATGATAAAGTATTGAAACCTTCACCGGAGAAGTAGTATTCGTATCAAACGCATTTATATCACCACTTAATACAATACTATCAATACCAAAGGAATCTAAAAACTGATCTATCGTTTTATTTAATAAATCAAGTGGAACCTTTGCTCGATTAACTACACTGCCAGCCTTACTTACTAAACCACTTAATAAACCGCCTACCACTGGCGCATCATCAACTTTGTGCTTAATATCAGAAAAGATTTGATCAATTTCTTTAAATACAGTCGCAGCCCCACTTTTTAGCAAACTGGTACCACTTTTTACTCCAGCAAGGACCAATTCATCTAGTTTATTCTTTACAGTTGCATTAATCTTCATGTTTTTCAAAGGGAAAGACGATACCGCTTCTCCCAAAATATCCAGAGTTAGCCCGGGAACCTCACCAGTCATTTGAAATTTCAATTTTTGTGGTGAAACAATAACATCAGTTACTTGTGAAATCTTTTTAAAAACAGTCAACACACCGGAAAGGTCTATTTCTTGCTTATCTTTAGTCATAACCAATGCAAAATTAGGCCCTTTAGAAGAGTCTGTTGAATCAGTCAAAGAAAAAAGACCATTCAATATACTTATAGAAGGCAAAAGACCATTTAAAGTAATACCTGATCCGTCAATAACTCCTTCAACAAAGCTATCTAATCCTAAAATACTCATTGTTCCTTTTATATTAATTTTCGATGCAGATATTAATATCGTTACGTTTTTCAAGCATCCTAACGCAGGAAAGGTAATTTTAGGAACTGAAGCTCCAAATGAATCTGATAAGTTTAATAAATCCCCTAAACACAACTGATTTAACATCGCCTGAGCAACAACTTGCTCAGGGTGCATAGGATTGAATGATACACTTAAATCAATGTTATCTTTAACAAATTTTGTTTTAAATTTGCACGTAAACGTCGTATCTAATAATTTTTTAATATTTGCTGCAGCATCAGTACCCATTTTTGCTACTAATTTAAGTGCATTAGCTAAGTCAGCTGGTTGAATAGCTGTTTTAATAATCTCAAAAAAAGTATCAATCATTTTCTGAGGATGCGTAGGATCAAGTTGCAATGTTACCGTTTTTTCATCGCCAAATAATTTATATTTAACAGTGTAAGAAGGAGATTTAACATTAACTAAATCCTGTAATGAATACGTAAAACTTGCACTTTCCAATTTAAACACAGTAGATAAATTCTTAATCCAATCAGTTAATGTTTGTAATACTGTATTAATAGCTCCCAGCGGACCTATGTTTTTCAAACATGAAGAACAATCAAAAGTAAAAAATGGATTAAGATAACCAGTAATCTTATCACAAGCACCAAGGAAAGTTTCTTGAACACTGCTCAATACAGATAATGAGCTTTGCCATCCAGCAATAACTGTTTTTAAATTACCAGTAATCGCATTATTCAACTGTTCAACATTAAGCTCTCCTTTAATTTGCCAATTATTAAGAAGAAGTTGCTGTATATCAGCAGTACTCATTTTTGAAATATTCGCTAATTGCGAAGAATCAAAACCCAATGTTCCAGAAATTGTTTCAGAAATACCTGCAAAATCTCGTTTAAGATCAAACGACATCTTGGTTTTATCAATTTTGATCAGCACATCATCATTAATAAAGCCATTCAGTATATTCAATTTACCACTTAAATTAAATTCCTGATTATTCTTCCCGACAGCTAAATGTAACGTCGGCCCTTTCGCTTGTTTATCCTTAGAACTGCCAGTCAATGAAAAGAGATTAATATTGCCCATAGATAATATTAGTGGCTCAAGAATGCCATCAGCAAAAATACCTATTTTATCGATAGCACTTAAAGTTGAAAGTTCCAATGTTGGAACTCGTAAATTAAAATTAGCTAAACCTTTAAGATTTCCTAAAAGGGGTATTATAAAGTCACCCGATGCAACAACTCCTTGGTTAAGTGCAACCTTATTGATTGTCATACTTTTACTTGCCATACTGACATCAACATTTTGTAAACAAAAGAGATCTGGAATAAATGACAGACCAAGTGCTTTTTGCACCTCCTGCGCCAAGAATAAAGTAAATAATTGAATAATATCATCTAAACAAAGCTGATTGGCTCTAAACATCAAGCCATATAAATCTGGCTGTGAAAAATCAAAATAAAAATTTGTAACGAAATTATTGTCTCCTAAGACAAATGCACCACTGCCTCCTAATCCGACTGGAGCGCCCCCCAACATACTGATAGTAACTGAAATTGGAAGCCCCTGAGGAAAACCAGCTGTTCCAGCTGGTAATGCCCTTAAAGTAATAGGCATTTTAAACGGTTTTTCTATTGCAGGACATGCAGCACCTTTAAGACATGATAACTCTCCTGAAATCTGAATCGAACTAGCTCCTAGAGAAACATTAAACACAATCTCTAATGGCTTATCCCCTATAGACAAAATACTATCTATAGCTAAACCAAATATTGGTCCTTTTGGTGGAATACCCGAAAGAAAATTTAATGTTAAATTTTTACATTTTACTATGTTTCCAAAAGATTTATCGATCGACTTTGTAGCACTGATTTTTACTTGCTCACTTCCTGATTCTTTTGTGATAGAAATCGTAGCACGGAGCCTGTCAATACCAAATAAAGCTAAAACTTGTCCAAATGGATTTTCAAATGCGATATCACCAATAATATTTAATCCATTTTCAACGGCCGTTGGTGTCCCAAAAATTGTTTGGTTAGCACTATAATTGGAAATTACTAATTGTGTATTTGTAAGAGATATTACATTAGCAATAGAAGGAAATGGGGCTGGCAATTTTGCTAAATTTAATTGTGGAATATTTGCAGCAATTAAACTCTGTTGCCCATTAACACCAATCTGTAAATCAACATTATCGATACCTAAAATTTTTGCTTTAGCATTTATATTAAATAAAAGACCATTATCGCCTCGATCAAAAGTCAATTCATTTACGGTAACACAGGTATCTTTTATGGAATTCACAATAGAATTACTTGGCAATTGCGCTATTCCAGGTAAATCTTTAAGACATATTTCTATTGGTTTGTGGTCAGCTCGTACAAAAGAAACTTGCGGACCTGTTTTTGTAAAAAGTACTCTAATACGCATCAATGACAACAGTTTTTGTGAAATAGGCATCTGCTTTAAAATAGCATCAGTTTGGGCCCCTGGAACCAGTTTTATCTCTAAAGAAAGTCCATAAGGAACCGCTATGGCCGTTGAAGCATTTGGATTAATGATTCCATTTTCAATATCAAAAACCGTAGCATTTTGTTGGTTAGTAAGAAGTATCGTTGGTGTACCCAACGTCATGATATTATCTAAAGGTTTTAATACTGAAGAAATATCCTCAAATTTCAATTGTTGAGCAAGTTCAACACCTAAAACTGCCTCTTTTTTTTGTGGAGTAAATTTTGCCATCAACTTACCGCCAAACTTTTTCAAATCACCACTTACTACAACAACCATGTTCATGCCATTATCAAAAACAATATTAAAATCAGTTCCTAAACAAAGAATGCTTAAAATACTTGATAATTTATCACCTAAACTGCCTACATCTACTAATTTTAAAATTGGAATAATTGCCCGTGAAATACAGACTTGTTGCGTAGGATCTTCTGGCTTAAGACGAATCTTAACATCTTGAATTTTCTGTGCTCCTGGAGGAATATTTATCTGAATTTGAGCAGGATCAAGACTAATACTAGCCAACAAATCTTTAATTAATGGCACCACATTGGTAACCGTTAAACGTGCAAGTAGAGAAACTCCAGGAACAACGTCTAAACCAGAAGCTTCAGCCTCCCCTAAATCTTCTCCAAATAACGCCATTAAATCTTCATCGCTAAATTCGTCGGCAGGCTCCTTCTTGTATTTCTCAGGCTTTAATTGAATATTTCCAGTCGTATCCGACGCAATCAACTCTAATTCTGTAAGGGAAAATATTTTATCAAACTGCTTGTTCACCAGGCTCAATCCTGGAATTTCATTGATTAACGTATTTAAGCTCGCTACTTTTATTCCCATAATATAATGGCCATCTTTTAAATGAGCTTCAATTTTAGATGGTACATTTAAGATTGAAGCCGTACCAATAACTGATACTGCAGCTTTGCCTTTTTCATCAATTGCGACAGATAGAGAACTGCTTTCGAAACAACTGTTTTGAATTTTATTAAAAAAATTAGGCAATTGGTTTAAAATCGAAAAATCTTTAAGACACAGTTTTATAGGTTTGTCTTCTTCTGGAACAAGCGATATTTTAACATCTTTAGCACTCTTTGCTGTTGATGGTATATAAACACGCAACCGAAGTGCACTTCCTAGCTTATTCAAAAATGAACCTAAAATAGTTGTCAAAATTCCTTTGGATGCAAGTTCAGATTCAATAGTTACTCCTGAATTTAAACGTGTAATAGCTCCAATAGTATTGGGATTAATCATTCCATTTTCAATATCAAAGGCACTCTGATTTTGCCCATTAGTCATAAATAAAACAGGCGTCTTTAATTCAAATACATCTAATCCCTTAATCTTGATGATATCACTCAACTTAAATGAATAACCCTTCATGCCAAAAGTCACAATAAATTTTGTTGGAGAATCTTTAGGAGCCTTGCTTAACTTAATCATCGCACTTATAGAAGGATATTTCTTAATCGGCCCACTAATAAAGAAAACTGGTTGCATGTCAGTATTAAAACTCAATCCTATTTCGGTTCCAAAACAGATCAAATTTAATGGAG
>CAYPXP010000005.1:8761-12039 GCA_964414965.1 uncultured Pseudomonadota bacterium | reverse complement strand
TTCTTCAGATGTTGATTTAGGTTTATCAATTTCAGACTTAAGTTGAATTACCCCCGTCGTATCTGATGTAACCAACTTTAATTCTTTAAAGATAAATAGTTGTTTTATCTGTTCGCCAATAATATCAAGTCCAGGAACATTTTTTATAAGATCATCAAAACGAGCAATCTTTATTCCCATAATATAATGACCATCTTTTAAATGAATTTCTATTTTGGCCGAAGTGCCTAAAAATGTAATCGCACCAACTAATGAAATGGCTAACTTTCCCTTATTGCCCGCTAGGACTGATAATGAGTCTGTTGTTAAGCAAGTTTTAATAAGAGGACTTAATAATGGTATTGATGATAATTCACCGAATGCTGGCAGCTCATTCAAACAAATCTTCAACTGCTGTTGCGTATCAGCAGCTGAAACTAAATTTACACGCACATCTTGAATGCTTTTTGCTATTATAGGAACTGAAACGCGTAACCTCAGTGTATTAACTAAACCTTTACCAACTGGCCCCAGTGTTTGAGTTATTATTTCAGTAGAAACTAATGATGCTTCAACAGTCATGCCGGCATCAAAATTACTAGCATCAAAAAATTTATCTTTGACGGGACTGTTAGATAAAATTATTTTTGCATTCTTTAAACTCAAAATATCAAAATTTTTTAATGAAATATCTAAATCACTTATTTTAAAGTTTGGTAAAGAAAGACCAATCGCATAAGTGATATTATTCGTCTCCTGAATAATGCGCATTTTTGCGTCAATTAACTTTTCTTTGAAAGATGTTTTGCCAGCTATCTCAATCCCATTAGAAAGAACTGTCATATTATTTTCATCAGTCTGAATACATAATTTAGAAAATATCAGATCTGCTAAAGGACCGTATTTACCAAGATCGGGCTTGATCTTAAACAAATTTAATAAATCATTGCAACAAACATTATTAGAATGTTGTGATGCATAATCTTTAACTTCCTTTTGAATATCCTGAGCGAAAAGTGAAAAAATTGAAAAAAACAAAATAACGATTTTCTTCATAGTACTCTTTACATATTTTTAATTTCATTAAAGTATGAAAAAGTTTATTTAACAATATCAACAAATTTTTATTAAATCGCCCAGAATACCTCAAGGCTTTTTAAACCTGGGAATGAACGGACAAAATCCTTGGCTTTAAAATCCCCGGTCTGACGGCCGAGGTGCTTTTTTTAGGATCAGAGAAATATTACTGGCTATAATATTAATAACGGTAGAAGCTAACGTTTTTACGACTACCTCGGTAAGATTTACAGTCACAACCGAAACAGTAAGTAGCAATTATGTTTATGCATAAATAATTGTTTAAGAACCAATTAGAGATACTTCATTTCTTTTCTTTAAAACTGAAGATAAAAGAAGCTCATACTGATAAGCATCTTTTATAATCTTCTCTAAATCAGAATGTGTCGCTTTCCACTTTAATATTTCCTTAGCCTTTGATGGGTCAGCAACTAAGATGGAAGGATCGCCTTCACGACGAGCACAATTATTAAATTTTAATTTTTTACCACAAACGTAAGCGACCATATCTAGTATTTCGCGAACAGAATAACCATGCCCCGTTCCTAAATTAAAGCAATCAGAATCGCCGCCTTTTTGTAAATAACGCAAAGCACACAGATGAGCTTCGGCTAAATCAGTCACATGAAGATAATCACGGATACAGGTTTTATCAGGCGTCTCATAATCATCCCCAAAAACGTTAAATGGTCTATCTTCTAATGCAGCACGAATTGCTAATGGTATAATGTGCGTTTCAGGAATATGGTATTCACCAAGACCATTTTGAGCCTCAGCACCACAAGCATTAAAATAACGCAAGGCAACAAATTTTATATCATAAGCTTTCGCAAAATCCTGCAAAAGGTATTCAATGATTAATTTGGTATTGCCATAAGGATTTACTGGTTGTTTACGACAATCTTCAGTTAATGGCAATCTTTCAGGCATTCCATATACGGCGGCACTTGACGAAAAAATAATCATTTTCACTTGATGTTCAATCATAGACGAGAGTAAATGAAACGTCTTTATAACATTGTTTTCATAATACTTTATGGGATTTTTAACTGATTCACCTACCGCAATAAATCCAGCAAAATGGATAACAGCACTTATAGAATATTCAGAAAAAATTTTCTCAAGTAAATTTTTGTCACCGAAATCACCCCTAACAACCGTAGCCCATGTATAATTAAAATTTTGATTGTATATAAAATTATCTAAAATAATAACGTTATATCCCCGCTGTGCCATCAAATGAGCCGTGTGTGACCCTATATAACCCGCACCCCCTGTTATAAGTACCGTCTCTTTCATATTACCCTTTTTAGATTCTAAGGTTGGCGTTGCTAATTGAGCACTACTAAAGCTATACAATAAAATTATACATGATACTAATTTCATATTATTTTCTTAAAAATATTTTTCACTCTTTAAAAAGAAATTCCGACTTTGAACCATAGCTTCCATCTATCCATTACTGCGGGACCATCACCAAACTCATAACCACCGGCTATATTAATAAAGGTTGGGAAAACAATATCATACCATCCATAACCTAAGGAGCCATAAACAGTATGTATAACAACCGAAGGATGCGTAGCTGAATCTAAATTTAATTGGCAACTCTTAATCGGTAAATAAAGATCATTATTACACAAATTTGTAACTCTAGCTTGAACCTCATCGGCAGTCATATTTGCTGTTACCGGAAACGCTTTAAATTCTATTAAATCATTGCTAACTTCATTAAAGTTATCAATTATTGCATTGGTACGACTTACTCTTCTTTCTCCGCTACCAATAAAAGTATTGTCACTATACCATAATGCAGCAAGCGCTGGATCTTCACACCAATTTTTTGCTAGACACAAAGATTCATTATCACGTGAATAAAAATGATAACCTAGTTCTCCCTGAAAGTTAGACATGTTATAGCAAAATGCCAGATTTAAATTACGTATAGAACCATAATGAACACGTACAGGCTTAGTAAAATAATTTATACCCGGCGCCAATACTGCATGCTTATTATCATTTGGATAAACCCAAATATAGCGACCCCAAGGCTTGCCATACATATCAAACGATCGAACCTGGTTATTATCAAAAAAAAGTGTTGAGCCTGTATCAAACTCAAATGAGAGAAAATTAGTATCATGTTCCCAAACCTTTATACCCCCATAGGTTCCCATAAAAAATGCCGTATGATTATTGTACCCAATTACTTTTTCAAACAT
>CAYPXP010000005.1:4468-8661 GCA_964414965.1 uncultured Pseudomonadota bacterium | reverse complement strand
TTTTTTATACACATAATAGGCATTGCCAACTCAAACCACCAACCTTTATTAAATTCTGCGGATAATTGTTGACGATATACGAGCCCCAATCCAAAATAGGAATGTGAAGGACAAAATTGTAATTTGCTCTGAAATGTCCATGTATCAATAATATCAAAAATATTATCTGCCACACCACTCGACTGTCGAGGAGATCCCGTCAACACATTAAAATAATTCGCTATTAAATCAACTTCATGATTTTGAACCGGTTCTGATCCAAGTTCACCAGCAATTAAACATGTTTTATTAAAAGGTAGAAAATATTGCGCCAAGCGAGACGGCTCAGTAGACTTGCCACCTAATAAAATTACTGAAAATTGATGTCTTTTTTCCTGCGTCCAATCACACATTTGAGTGTGCGTCATCGTTTGACGTTCAGGGGATGTGGGATGAAAAGGTACCGGAATACTAAAGAATGTACGTGAAGCTTTAAGAGAGTAAAAACAGAGAACCAACAAGATAAATGGTAAACTTTTTTTCATTGCCATTCCTTTTTATCGTTATGAACCTTAGTATATACTGCTCATAGACTTAGACAACTCTATTGAATCTATTTTTTTCAAATTTGTAAGAGCGCGTAAACATTGTTAAAATAATAAAAAATAATACGCGTTAATAATTGCCAAAGGCCTAAATATGATTGAAAAAAACAAAGAATTAATGCCACAAAACTGGGCATCATGTTCCCAGCCATTTGATCAATTAAAAAATGAAATATCCCGTATTATTGTAGGCAATCAAGAAGCCATAGACCTCATGATCATAGCCATCTTATCGAATGGACACGTACTTCTTGAAGGTGTTCCGGGCATAGCTAAAACTACTATGATTAAAACAATTGCTCAGGCACTCGGATTATCATTTAAACGTATACAATTCACCCCTGACCTGTTACCAGCAGATCTTGTTGGAACTCTTATTTTTAATCCAAAAACACAAGATTTTGAAACAAAAAAAGGTCCCATCTTTGCGCATGTTATTCTTGCTGATGAAATTAATCGAGCACCAGCAAAAGTTCAATCAGCTTTATTAGAATCTATGCAAGAACATCAAGTAACAATTGGCTCAGAAACACATAAAATAGACGAACCTTTTTTAGTATTTGCCACACAAAATCCACTTGAACAACAAGGAACTTATCAATTGCCTGAAGCACAAATTGATCGCTTCATGTTTAAAATTCATATGGATTACCCATCAATAGAAGAAGAAAAAGAAATTATTAACCGCGTATTTAATCAACAAACAACACAAGTTATTGTTCATAAAGCGGATATTTTTAATGCGCAACAACTCATTCAGCAAATTTATGTTGACCCAAAAGTCATAGATTATATTACTCACCTTGTGTTTGCAACTAGAAAACCTTCACTTTTCAATTTAGATCAACTCACGCCCTACATACAACATGGGGCTTCTCCTCGCGCCACACTAAATTTATATCGTGCGTCTCAAGCACATGCTTTTATTCGAAAAAGACAATTTGTTACGCCTGATGATGTTAAAGCAGTAGCAATTCCCATTCTACGTCACAGACTTATTCTCTCATTTCAGGCTCATGGAGAGGAATATACGGCGGACAATATTATAAAGGAAATTTTAAGCAATCTAAAAACACCTTAATAGGCACTGAGAACCTTATGCAACTTGACAAAGGCCTAATTGCATGAGTATTGTAAAAAATAAGTTGAAGAAGGAGATCCCTAACATGAGACAACCTGTTTGGATCCTAAATACAAGTATATTATTCTTTTTCTTGGTGCTTATAGCAATCATCTCCTTTTACAAAGTAAATTTACAAAGTCCTTATCAGATTATACCTGCTGAAATTCCTTCTGCTATCTCTCAGCAAAAACCATCTTCACTAGATTTAAGCAAAATTTATGGCACTAATGACTTATTTAATACCTATAAAGCAGAAGAGGTGCCAGCTCAACAACCAGAAGGTATACAATCTGTTCCTCTGCCCCCGCAGCCTATACTTGTACAAGCACCAAAAATCGAGGTCCCACAATTTTTAGATCCATTACCAATAACCCTTACCGGCATATTTATGTTTAATGTTGATGCTGAAAATAGAGCTATTATTCTTGATAATAAAACTAAACAAGAAACTACCTACAAAATTGGTGATGAAGTAGAAGATGCTCAATTAGTTAAGATTTTTTCAAATAAAATTTTATTAATAAGATCAAATGGACAACAAGAACTATTATACGTACGCCAAGAAGATGCTACGATAGACACAGCAGAACATGAGAAGAAAAATTGGACAAACGTTGTCAAAAAAATAGCACAGGATACCTATTTAATTGATAAACAAGAATTTGCTTTCGAGGTTAAATCACTGAGTAATGCAATCGATCTTTTTGATTTAACAACTGCTTATAAACAAGGGAAAAGTATAGGTTCAAAAATAGGCAGAATAGAACCTGAATCATTAGCAACAGCTTGCGGCTTTGTATCAGGGGATATTATAACTATGATCGAAGATATTCCAGCAATCAATACTGAAAATCGTCTTCAACTTTATAAAAAAATAACTACTCTTCCTGAAGAAAATCAAATTACACTTCAACTCCTTAGAAAAGATGCCCTCATAACTCTTGCATTTAAGATAGGGACAATTAAGCCAATTCCACCACAATCGTCAATATTTAAAACAACCCCAGAAACAAAGGCAAAACTTATAAAGCAATATGATAAAGAACTTAGACAAGAAAAAATAAAACTACTTAAACAAAAAGAAAAATTTGCCCCAACTACTCAAGAATTACGTTTGTATGAAAAAGAAAATATTTTAAAACATCAAAAAAATATCATTACAAAAAAAGATTCTACAAATAAGGATATGCGATGACAAAAAACATAGCCTATCGTTTATTGATAATCCTATGTTTTACCACCATTCTTAACACGCAAGACAATCTGACAGCACCTTCTGACTCAAAAAGAGATTTATTCGCCCCAATCATTAAACAAGAAGAGTCAACACCACCTGACAACCAACTTCCACCAGATATAATTGAGCAATTAAAAAAAGAAGCAGAACCTCCAGTCGAACTCAACTTTAACAATGCAAGTCTTCAAAACATTGTTGATCAAATAAGCCAAATATTTAATATAACCTTTTTACCTGACGATATCGTTAAAGCTGCTGACTCAAAATCAAAACCATTGAGTGATTCTAAAATATCATTTAAAACTAATAAACCATTTACAAAGAAAAAAGCTTGGGATCTTTTCACAACATTCTTAGAGCTTTCGGAATGGTCGCTCATTCCAACAAATGATCCTCAAATCTATCGAATCACTACTATAGATAAGGCAAATAGATCACCATTGCCAACATTTATCAATACATCTATAGATGTTTTACCGACAAACAATCAACATATTCGCTATGTTTATTTTTTAGAAAATAGTATGCCAGATCAGATGATTGCAGTTTTAAAAAATTTAAAAAGCGAAAAAGCTACCATTGATAAATTTGATATGTTAAAAGCAATTATTTTAACTGATGCAGCTTTTAATATAATCTCTTTACTGCAAATTATTAAAGAACTTGATAAGACTACTGAAAACCAAATTTTATCTGTTATTAATTTAAAAGAGGCAGATGCTTCAGAAGTTGTAGCTTTAATTAAGACACTGCAAAATAAAAAAGAAGATACTTCTGGATGGCCAATGATGCCTAAAAAAGAGACTACTCTTTACTACTTTCCAAAAGAAGTCTCTCTTATTGCCGCTCCACGCACCAACTCACTAATTTTGATCGGTCCTGAAAAAGGTGTTCATCGCATTGAACAGTTTATTATGATGCATGTCGATACCGAATTAAAACAGATGTATAGTCCTGTTCACATATATGAACTCAATTTTGCACCCGCCAAAGAAATAGCCGCTATCTTAAACAATGTAGTAAAATTTGGTAAAACTGGTGGCGGTGGAGATGGAACAAAGACACAAACAGTTGGCGAAGCTGGTGGGGTTGTAGGTGGTCTTAAATATTTTGGCGATGTTTACGTTGAACCAGAAGAACAGGGCAATCGTCTTCTTGTTCGTTGTAGTCAAGAAGATTGGTTTCATTTACTCCCTATTATTGACCAACTAGATCTACGACAACCACAGGTAGCTATCGAAGTTATGAT
>CAYPXP010000005.1:2007-4368 GCA_964414965.1 uncultured Pseudomonadota bacterium | reverse complement strand
ATACAACAACTGATACCCGTGTCATTGCAAATCCATTTATTATAGCGACCAATAAATACACTGCTTCAGTAGCCATAAGTGAACAGCGACAATATCAGTCACAAACTATTGTCGGCGGAGGAGATAACACATCTACAGGCAATTCTTCAGCTGAAGCAAAACTTCAGGTAACGATTAAGCCACAAATTAACGATAATGGCATCATTAATCTTGATATCGACATTATTATTGAAACATTTTTAAAGGACGTTTCGGGAACCTTGGCTTCAAATGCAAATAAATCGCGCCGCCGAGTACAAACTAACGCCAATGTTGGTGATAAAGAAGTAATTGCATTAGGTGGTTTAATCAAAAGCAAAAAGACTATAGCAAAAAGCAGAATTCCTATTTTGAATAGAATTCCCATTATTGGCAATATCTTTAAAAATGAGTCCCACGAAAATACTGAAACATCGCTCGTAATTTTCATGTCGCCAACGATTATTACCCCTTCAGAAAAGACGGTAAATCTCTATACAGAAAATAAAGCTAAATTTATAACCAATTATTCCAACAAGCGAGCTGCAGAAGAAAGAGAGCCGATGGATCCAGTTTATCGTTGGTTCTTCAAACCCGCCGATTTAGATTATTCAAATCAAATTGAAACTTTTGTACAAGGAGCTCCGATAAAGAAATCAGTTTACAAAGGACCTCTTATGAAATCGGTAGAAAAAGAACCAGTAGGTGCGTCATGATAAAAAACATTTTTCTGCCTGAACGCATTGGTGATATATTTTTATTTAGCCAAAAATATCTGGGCCTCGAAATTACCAAAACTGCACTAATTGGAGCCCGCGTTCTTATTACAGGTAAAAAAGTAACTATTTATGAGTTTGATTATGATCCAATAATTAAAAATGAAGAAGAAACTGACCAAATTCTTATAGCAAATCTCAATAAATTTTTTCAAAAAAATGATTCATTTTTGCCTATAAATCTATCCTTGCCTAATAATCTTATAATTTTCAAAGAATTGACTATACCATTTCTTGAAGAAGAAAAGATTAGAGAAATATTACCTTTTGAGTTAGAGCCACAAATTCCTTTCTCACTACATAATATTGCCTTTGATTTTATCATTACTAAGCAAAATTTTGTCGAAAAAAAATCAGTTATTTTTGTTGCAATAATTCAAAAAAAAGAGCTCAATCATGTTCTCGAGCTTATTAAAGCAGCTGGTGGCACAACATCAAAGATTACTGTAGATTTATTTGCACTCTATGGCCTCTATCTCATACATCCAATCTATAAAAACATACACGAGGCTGTTGCTCTTATCGATGTAGGATTCCAATATACAGCCGTTTCTTACATCAACCAACAGCAACTTCAAGCAACGCGTTCAATTAACATAGGCTTGAATATTATTGCAAAAAATATTGCGAAAAAAACAAAACAGACACCTGGTGAAGTTTTAGAGCAAATTATTAGATTTGGGATATCAAAAACAGCTAATCAAATATTTAATAAATCACTTGAAGAAGAACTCACTCATTTCTATGCACAACTACAATTTACCTTAAATACCTTCGCTTCCCAAACGGATCAAACCGTTCAACGAATCATTCTTTTATCTCGCGGAACTAAAATAAAAGAATTAGATACACAATTTGAAAAATTCTTTGAACTCCCTACTGAATTTTTTAATACACATAAATTACTCGAACTTCCAACATTAACAACAAAAAAAAATATTAATTCTATTCCTTTGCAAAACCTAATTAGCTTTGCCAGTGTTTACCCCTTTAGTCCAACAAGCTCCTTTGATCTTTTAATTATGCATGAAGCTAAAGAACATGAACAAATATTAGAAAAACAGATCATTGTGGCTTTTATTATGTTACTTGTATTTTTTGGAACTTTAATTGGTTATCGCTATATGCAAGTAACAAAAATTGAAAATCAAATCAATAAGGCTAGAAAATCAGCACTTCTTCAAATTAAAAACAAATTTGAAATCGTTGAAAATAACCTTGCTACAGCAGTTGAATCGGCACAAATAAAATTAAACGAAGAACAAGCAATTTGGGAAGATATTTCTGGCGCTTCACGCTTCTCATTTCTAAAATATCTACAAGAATTAAGCTCTAAAATTGACCGCAAAGGTATTGGCCTTGATCTGAAAAAATTAATTTTAAATAAAAAAAGTATTATATTAGTAGGGCAAGTTCCCGACTTCCCAGACTTAAAAACGCTTAAAGAAGAACTTAATGAATCCAAACTGTTTAAATTAGCCTCTGTTCCACAAGAACCAAATTTTAAAGAAATTAAGCTAACTATCACACCAGAAGATGGGGATCTTTCATGAATCATATAATGCAA
>CAYPXP010000005.1:0-1907 GCA_964414965.1 uncultured Pseudomonadota bacterium | reverse complement strand
AATTTCTTTTTAAAAAAATACTTCTTAGAAATAGTAAATAAATTTTCATTAATCAAAAACCTCAAAGTTGCTCCAGTAAGGGAAATTTCTCTCGAAAACTTAAGATCTCAAGGATATGAGGAAGTTCGCATTGAAGCAGAATTTGTTAATCTCAACATGAAGCAATTGGTAGATTTTCTAAACGAACTTGAACAAAATAATAGAATTAGTATAAAAAGACTGGAAATAACAAAATCAAAAACAGGACAAACTATTGATGTCCAGATGACTATAAGCACACTTCAACAAAAGATTGAAGCATCCGAAGAAATTGGAACGGAGTAAAGAATGAATAAAAACAACCGTATATTGAGCTTCGTTTTTCTTTCAACATTCTGCCTTATCATGGGCCAAGAAGATCAAAAAGAGACCATTGAAACAAATGTAAATGATCTGCTTATACCTTTCAACCTACAAGATGAAAAACTCATAGATATTATCAATCGAATAGCAGGTTACAAACAAATAAACCTGTTATTGCCAAACGTTCAACAAAAATTAAACGAAACATCGGTAACCTTTAGCGTTTCACATAAAATTAAATTATCAACAGCATGGGAAATTATTATCACCATGCTTGATATAGCGGGTTTTACTCTCAATAAACTCTCAGTAAGTCTTTATCAAATAGATCCTATAGCAAATATCAATAAATTAGCTACACCGCTCTACATTAACGTAGCCCCTGAAGCTCTCCCTAATAGCAATACAATTATTCGTTATCTTTACTATTTTCAAAATATTTATTTAAAAGAACCGGGAGTCAAAGAAAGTTTAACAAACATCATTAAAGATATGCTTCCTATGCAAAATTCTGAAAATAATTTTTATCAGGATGACAATTATAATTCATTACTAATTACCGCGCCATCTATGGTTATCCAAAGCATTATGAGCATTCTACAAGAATTAGACCAAAATGGTTTTCGGGAAGCTATAGAAGTCATTCCCATAATACATACAAATGCTCAGGAAATTGTTAATATAATCAGTCAACTCATCGCACCAAAAAGCAGTGATGATCAATTTCGCTTTCCTCCATTGGTGGCTGAAAATAAAGCTGAACGTAAAGCATATTTTTCATCGAGCACTCGTGTAGTTCCCATAGCACAAACCAATTCTATTGCTATTTTCGGCTTATACGACTCAGTTCAACGTGTAAAAGATTTTATTAGAAAATATCTTGATAAAAAAGTGGATGCCGATAAAAGTGTTTTACATTATAAAACCTTAAAATATCTCGATGCCCAGTCCTTACAAACTACCTTAACTAACTTAGTAACCCAGGGAAGTCAGGATGCGCAATCAACTGGCGCAAGTCTGAGCAAAATTTTAAAGGACGTTCTTTTTGTCGCTGAACAAACTATTTCTGCAAAAGCTCGAACTGAACGCAAACTTGGTGAGGGGTCTGAAGATATTGGCGTTAAGTTAGAAGATGCATCAACCGAGCAAGGAGCAAAGCTTGGGGGAAACAGTCTTATCATTGCATGTAGCCAACAAAATTGGAAGATATTAAATGATCTTCTGGATCAAATCGATCAAGAACAATGGCAGGTTGCTCTCGAAGTCCTTATCGTAGATATGACAGTTGAATCTTCGAATATGTTGGGTACCCAATTACGTAGATTTACACACGATACCAACCCTCATGATTTTAAGTGGCAGCTAGCTCAAGTTCAACAACCACTTTTGGATTATACTAAAACCGATGGAACTGTTAATAGCACGACTGGTATTGAAGCCGATCTTTTATCAGAACAATATCCAACTTCAAAAGGATCTAATATAGCTTCAGTTGCTACTGCCGGCTCAACATTATTTACCTTTAAAGATAATAACGGTATGGCTGCCGTGTTAGAACTTCTCAG
>CAYPXP010000004.1:0-21070 GCA_964414965.1 uncultured Pseudomonadota bacterium | reverse complement strand
ATCAAGTAAAAAAAGAACTCGATAATCTTCATGTTGTTTATAAAATATATCAACTGCCATCACGCTCAATGCCTCACACCATTCTAGCTCAATCGCCCTCTTTTCAAGCAGCTTTAAAAGAACCTATTTATGTATATGAATCAACACCAATGCAAAGCTCTTATATTTTCCCTAACGTTAAAGAAAAATCTCTTAAAGATGTACTTTCATTTTTAGAGCACTACAATATTAAGCCCGAGATTCTTTACAAAAATCACTCACCTAGAGGAAATTATCAAGTAATAGAACAACGCCCCTTAGCAGGAACCATTATTTCATTTACCAATCCACCTAACGTGCAATTACAAGTACAAGCTCTTTAGGAGCTGTTCCGTTATAAACAATGTTATACAAGGCATCAAATAACGGTAACGTTAATCTATTTTTTTGAATAATCTGTTCAACTGTTTTTATCGTGTTAATTCCCTCAGGAATATAGCCTGTTTCTTTTAAAATATGATCTAAGCTCTTACCTTCACCAAAAGCTTTTCCGACTAACACATTACGACTAAAACGTCCGGTAACCGTCAAAAAGACATCACCTATACCAGCTAAACCCAAAAGCGTTTCTTGTTGGGCTCCCAATGATTGAGCTACAACGAGCATTTCTTGCCAGCCATGTGTAAAAAATAAGGCTCGCGTGTCATCACTGTATCCCAAGCCATCTACCATTCCCATCAAAAATGCTAAAACATTTTTGAGAGCACCACCGGTCTGAATACCAATAAGATCATTTATAGGAAATGTTCGAAAATAGTTATTTTGTATTATCTGAACAAGTTCAGTGGTAAAAGATTGTTGGATAGCAGCTATATTAACACCGGTTAACTTTTTACCCATAACCTCTTGGGCAAAACTTGGTCCACCTAAAACAGAACATTTAATCTGTGAAGATAGCAATTCCATTAAAATTTGTGATGGCAAAAGGAGTGTGTCATTTTCAATTCCCTTTGATAAGACAACCCATTGCTGTTCTGAACGATAATATTTTTTGCACTGTTCTACTACGTTTCTAAAATATTTCATAGGCGTTGAAATAAAAATCAAATCATTATCAAGAACAAGCGATAAATCTTCATGGGCTACAATATAATCAGATAATACAAAGCCTGGCATATAACGGTCATTGCGATGTTCATTATTTATCTGCACTGCAACAGCGGCATCATGACACCATAAAGCAACTTCACAGCCATTATCAGCTAAGACTGAAGAAATCGCCGTTCCCCAAGCGCCCTCACCAATTACTCCTACACTCTTCATTGCCCAAAATTCCTTTTTGTTTCTTGATATTGATTGACTATACGTTCAAGCTCATCAACTGAAAAATCTGGCCACAATGTATCGCTAAAAAAAAGCTCACTATAAGCCGCTTGATAAAGTAAAAAATTACTCAACCGTTTAACGCCACCAGTGCGAATAATAATGTCTGGTGGTAGAACATGGCCACTCCAAAGATGTTGCTTAAACCATTCAACCGTCACACCATCTACGGTAAGTAGCCCTTTTTCTTGTTGTAGTAAGGCCTCTTTGCATACGGCAACAATCTCTTGTTGCCCACCATAACAGAATAAAATGTTAACTGTCAGAGCATTTTGATGCAAAGTTTCACGCTCAATACGCTCACAAACTTCTTTAACTTTCAATGGAAAAAGTGAATGATCACCAACAAAACAAACACGAATGCCATGTTCAATAAAACGTGGTAATTGTCGTTCTGCTTGTTCAACGATAAGATCAAATAAAAAACTTTTTTCTTCTTCGCTTCTTTTAAAATTTTCAATGGAAAAAGTGTACAATGACAGGCATTTTATACTTTTGCCTAAGCAATATTTAATTACCTGTTCGACAACATTAACTCCTTCGCGATGACCCAAAACTTTTGGAAGACCTCGCTTTTGAGCCCATCTCCGATTGCCGTCCATAATACATGCGATATGAGAAATCATAAAAACCTCAAAGGGGGGTAACTCTTCCTTAGAATAAAGGATTTTCTTAGACAAGTAAACTCAAAACATGTACAACCTCCGCATCTAATCATTCATTCAAAACATCTCTTCCAAATAAAAACTAAAATAAAAATTGCAAACCGATCTAATTACTCAATATTTTCAAAATGATTATTTAAGGCAAACATGAGACTTTCCTTTCGTTTTTTAGTAAAATCATGGAAGCATTTTTTCAAAAACTGCTAGGCTTTAAACGAAAAGTATGATAAAAAATAGGGGGGGAAAATCATGAGTCCACATACTAAACAATTTATAATTCAACACTATACGACACCAAGAATTACTACTGAAAGCGAACTAGAATATCCACTGCCAATAACAGATGATAATTTTAAACCACATAATACCGTGCTTATTTTTGATTTAAACAATGTGGTTTTTAGAACATCTGTTCAGCGTGTTATCAAAGAACTTTGGGAGTGCCCTCAAAAAATAAATTTATTTCGACTTCTTTTCAATTTCCATTTTTTATATGACCTATTAAGCACCGTTCTACGCAAAAAGGTCATCGAGCAAGGCATTCATCATTTAACGAAAAAATATACGCATTTTGCTGAAATACAAAAAACAGCCTTCAATGTAGCCAATGCGCAAAAACCTATGGAACATACAGTAGCATTATTAAGGCTACTGAAATCACACAACTATCCTATCGTTGCCTTCTCCAATTTGGGAACTACTTCTATCGAAAAACTTAAAAAAGAGTATCCTCATATCTTCAACCTTTTTGACGTTATTGTTCACTGTTCTCCCGATGACGGTTATATAGCAAAGCCCTCACCTTTGGCCTTCAAAAAATTATTTAATCAGATTGATAAACAAAAAAAATTAATTTTAATTGATGACTCCCTCAATAACATTCAACAAGCATATACTGAGGGTATTTATGGAATTCCTTTTATTTCTGGTGCGCTACTTAAACAAACGTTTATACAATTAAAAATTATATAAATAGCTTAAAAAATTTAAGACTGTACAAAACAACCCTCGCCGTTAAAATAAATAGTGAACTCTTTTTTAAAAACAAGGTAGATCATGAATATTAGTATATTTATTACGGCGTTTAGCATTTTAACGCTTATATACTTTCTTGTTGGCCTTCATGCTTCTAAAACCGTTAAAAATACAACTGATTATTTTTTAGCAAGTAAAAATTTAGGCTTTTTTGCAGTAACATTCACATTAATCGCAACACAAATTGGGGGCGGCTTTTTGCTCGGCATGAGTGAAGCTGCTTACCATATTGGATTCTTTGGCATCTTTTATGCTCTCGGCATATGTATAGGATTTTTCCTTCTTAGTTGTGGCTTTGCTTCTCGAATCCATTCCATGACCGTCTCAACAACAGCAGAAATCTTCCAGACACACTATAAAAGCATCTTTTTAAAAAAATGTGCTTCAATCCTTTCGATTGCCACTATGAGTGGCATTCTGATTGCCCAAATAGTAGCCTCTAAAGAGTTACTTAAATCTGTTTTAGGCTCAAGTAATCTTTCTCAATTTATTTTTGTCTTTTTATGGATTTTAATTATTGGCTACACCATTTTAGGAGGCTTGAAAGCGGTTGTTATGACCGATATTTTTCAAGTCATCGTTATTTTAGTTGTCTTTTGGGCTCTTTTTGCCTATTCCCTTACGACAACATCATCAACCTGGTTTTTTGCCGACGCGATAAAAACGCAATCAGCACTCTTTCCATTATCATATAGAGAAATACTTTTATTACTTCCAACGCTTATTATGCCAGCTCTTTTTTCATTAATAGAACAAGATCTTGCCCAACGTTTTTTTGCCGCCCGTAGCAAAAGAGTCGCCACCTTATCGGCCCTTGGTGCCGGCATAGCATTAATCTTTTGCGCCGGCATACCGGTCTATTTTGGCATGATGACCAAAGTTCAAAATTTGCCTCTCATTCCAGGATCGAGTCCATTACTCCCTTCAATTGCCTCATTGACCAATAATGCCATTCTCGCGTTCGTGTTTTGTGCTCTGTTGGCGGCAATTACCTCTACTGCTGACGCATTACTTTGCGCTATTAGCTCCAACATCTCTCAGGATTTTGATTTTAAGTGGTTAGCAATTAAAAATAAATTACAATTTTCACAACTCGTAACCTGTGTGACAGGCTGTGTAGCTTTTATACTTTCATTTCTTTTCAATCAAAACATTATTAATATTCTGGCTAATAGCTATGAAATTTCAGTAAGCGCACTCTTTGTACCACTGGTTTTTGCTTATTTCAAAAAAGATTTACATAAAAAATCCGCTTACCTCTCAGTAATCTTTGGATTTTTATCTTTCTTATATTTTCAATGGCACCCAATGATTGGCTCAAGCATCATTATTTTGGCTAGTTCTTTAGTTGGCTACTTAATCGGCATGAAAGATTAATAATTAACCTCTAATTTCTACACCTCGACCTCTCAAGGCTGTAAGCAAATTTTCTAACTGTTGATTCTGTTCCAATGGATTATAGGATATATAAAGACGTTGTAAATTGGCTAAATTACCTATAGTTGCCGGCAATGCTGTTAATTGGTTATCGGATATATCAAGACTTGTTAAATTTGGCACTATCTGAGCCAATTGTATAAAAAATGTATTCAACTCTTCCTGAGACATTTGACCTAAATTTAAATTTGATAAACCCAAACTATTGCCACCCCTATTGTACCTCGCGCCAAGAGATGGATGACCAGGCAATGTATTAAAAAGTTCTTGTAAAGCCCCTGAAACTTGATCTTCAATTACTGGTTGAGGCTGAACTGCTGGCTGGACTGCTGGCTGAATATTAACTACTTGATCAAAAACAAATTCTTCTTCTGGCGACGTTATTTTATAATAATAAATTTTCTCTACTGGCAAACGGTTTAATGGATCTAAAATATTTTCTAAATTATCTTTTTGCCACTGTTCAATATATTGTGCATCAAAATAATGTGTATAAGGCCTTGGACTATCTGGACTTTTGGTAATTACTTCAGCCAAAATAAATGGACGGCCTTCAGAAGCAGCCCTCTGAATCAACTCTTCAAACGTTTCTCTCGTAACCGCTTCCTCTTCTTGAAGATCAATAGATCTTGGCTCTTCACCCTGAGGAACTGGCAAATTTTTAACGTGCAAAATTTCATATTGTTCTTCGGCTGGCAACCGATCCATCGCTGCTAACGTATTTACTAATAACATCAGAACGATCAAGAATAATTTTTTCATCACAAACCTCCATCAAAAAACTATCTTCACTTATGAGGTTAACAAAGACAAAAAAACTAAAGCAATAGCTTAACTTTTTTACTTATTTTCAGCACAATTGGTACAAATTAATTCATAGGCAGTTTGAATATCATCAACAATAACAAAAAATTCTTTTATATGAGGGTGAATAAATCCACGTCTAAGGGCATCATCCACCCACTCAGAAAAGCTCGTCCAATACTCTTTGCCATATAAAATCATAGGATGTTTTCCCAGTTTGCCCGTATCCATCAAAGTTAAAATTTCTGACAATTCATCATACGTACCCACACCTCCAGGAAAAACGATAAAAGCTGAAGAAAAATGCGTCATTAGCCATTTCCGCATAACAAAATTTGTTACACGTATAAATGAACTACATGCAGAAGGAATTTGCCCTTCTTCTAATCCTTTGACACCAATTCCTAAATTATTTGTTACAAAATCTTCACCATTTCCTCCATCAATTGCCCCTTTTCTTGCGCCAATCGCTGCCGCTTCCATAATACCAGCGCCTCCACCTGTAATAATAGAAATGCCATGATAAACTAACAACGCTGCTAACTTGGTAGCCGCCTGTGCATAAGGGCTAGCTAAATGTAATTTCGCACCACCAAAAAAGGTTACCCGTGGCGACCGCAAACCAAAAATATGCCACAAACCATTAATCATCGGCAAACTTAATTTTATCCAAACTAAAAAATGCCAAAGCGTTTTTCCAAATCGATTTAACGTAAAAAACATATCATTCCCCTTTTTACAACTTTATATATTTCAACCGTAGTGCATTTAAAACAACGCTTAAGCTTGAAAATCATCCCTACTCCCACATCTGATTAAAAAATATAAACCATGGATGGAGTAATCTAAAATAAATAACTTGCTTCATAAAATCCTCTTTATATCGTATAGCACCTTATTGATAAAAATATGAAGAAAAATTCTTTTTATTGAAAAAAATAGATCAAAAAAGGCATAATTAAAAAAAGAGGGGGAAATCTTAATGAAGTTGATTACATTTTTGTGCGTAACAACCCTAACAGCAACACTTCAATGCGTTCAAAAACCTATTATATGGCTTAACGTTTATATTCATGGCACTATTACGCCACGACTTTCCTTAAGTGATTTTTTTAAAGCCCTCAATCAAACATCAGAAAAATCAACTTATGCCGAAATAACTAAGCTTATTCGGATGGATCCATTCTTTTATCAAGCACAGCCAATTCAAGGCCTTGGCCTCAAGAAAGCATTTCCCACAAAATCTAAAAAGGGCCGCGGTGCAAACATTTTTGCCGAACTTTATGACAAAATTAATCACATTATTCATCCCGATGATTTTGAAACACGCCACTATACCTTTGGATGGCCTGGCCTATTAAGCCTTAAATCTCGTCGTAAAAGTTCTCAAAAACTATATGAACAACTTGCTCAAAAAATAAAAAAGCTTCAGTCTGAAGGCTATACGATAAAAGTACGCGTTATAGGGTTCAGTCATGGTGGAACAGTTGCCTTATATCTCGCAGATGAAGCCCGCAAACACTCTTCTCCATTTTTTGTGCAAGAACTTATACTTATATCAACGCCTATCCAAGAAGACACAAAATCCTATATTAGAAGTCCATTTTTTAAAGAGGTTTATAATTTTTATTCCACGGGCGATCGCGTTCAAGTGAGTGACTTTATATCATCAATAACCCATTCTTTTTCACAACATCAATTTCTTGCTGAAAATCAATTTAAACTCCCTAAAAAATTAACCCAAGTACAAATTCGTTTTTTAAGAAAAAGTTTCACTGTAAAGTCAGTAAATATGATGCCAAAAGAAATCCCAAGTCGTGACTATATTAATCCTGGACATACTGAAATGTTCTTTTTTGGATGGACGGCAGAATGGTATCGACGGCACTTTCCTATCAAACCACTTTCAGTTGCACTCTTAATTCCACTCATCATCAAAGAGATTAAAGAGTATCATTTGGAGGGTAAAAACATAAGAGCAACCATTATTCCTGATGAAGAGATCGTTATATTCGATATTAAAAAAGATGGACAAAAAATTACCGCCCCATTTTTTACCAAAAAACAACTTTCAGAATTTAAAAATGAATTAAATAAATCAAAGCCAAAGGATTATAAATCCATCTTTAAAAAGAAAGTTAAAGAAGCTAAAGAAAAAGCCAGAAAAATCTTTCAAACAAAACGTAAATTAAAAGCACAACGAACAAAACTTCAAGCAAAAAAGCCTTTTAAGCAGCCATTGCTGCCAACATCTGTTCCCATAACATCAAAAAATCTTTCATTTGCAATTGCTGCGCCCGCAAATCCAACAACTGTGATGAAATAATAGATTGATCATAATGAGTCTGTTTCAAATTATTGCGCAATGTTCTACGAGGTTGCTTAAAACATGTCTTTATAAAAAGCCAAAAATCTTCTTCTTGCTTAATAACTGGCACATTCTCTTTAGGCTTAAAATAAAGCAAACGTGAAAATACTTTCGGCTGTGGATAAAACGCCGTTGGAGGAATTTTGTCTAACATCTTCCAATCAAAATACCACTGAAAAAACAGAGAGCTGTAACCATAGTTACGACCCCGACTTTTTAAAATTTTTTGGGCAACCTCCTCTTGAACCATGATGACACCTTCTTTTAATAAGGTTCTATTTTTTTGTAGAAGATGCAAAATAGGAAACGTAATTTGATAAGGTAAATTCGCTAACAATATCCACGGTTTATATGGTTCAAATGTAGTAAAATCAATATCTAAAATATTATCTTCAAAAACTGTCAATCGATCATCGACAATTTTTTTTAATTCAGCTGCCCATTCAGGATCAATTTCAAAAACCCACAATCGCTTAATATTTTCCCTTAAAATCACTTTAGTCAAAATGCCAGAACCTCCACCAATCTCAAAAACAGAGGATTCTGGGATTAAAGTAACTTCTTGAATCATTGAATCAATAAAATGCGTATCTTTAAGAAAATTTTGACTATATTTCTTTTTTAAGCGAATTTGGAGATCTTTTTCTATCATAACGTTGATTTATTTTAAAAATTATTTTATGAGCAATCTTTACCCTGAAACTAATACTTCTTGAAAGAAATCTAAACGATCTAATACTTGCCCAGCACCATTTACTACACACAACAATGGATCTTCAGCAACACGCACTGGCAAAAGCGTCTCTCTTGAAATTAAGGTACTTAACCCATTTAGTAGAGATCCGCCACCAGCCAAAACAATTCCACTATCAACTAAATCTGATGAAAGTTCAGGTGGCGTATTTTCTAAAGCTATTTTAATAATATCAACAATATGACTAATAGTTTCTAACAACGCCTCATTCACTTCATCACTGGTCAAATTAATTGTTTTTGGCACACCAGTAACTAAATCACGACCCTTTACCGGCATTGATCGACTCTTTAACTCAGGCATTACCGTACCTATAGTAATTTTAATAGTCTCTGCAGTTCGTTCACCAATCAGAAGATTATATTTGCGTTTAACATATTGAACGATCGCATCATCCATCTCATCGCCACCAACACGAATCGATCGACAAAAAACTTCACCCATCAAAGTAATAACTGCCACTTCAGTCGTACCACCGCCAATATCAACAATCATATTTGCGCGAGGCTCATGAATTGGCAATCCAGCACCAATAGCTGATGCTACAGGCTCTTTAATTATAAAGACACGATCTTCTCGAACACCAGCTTGTTTTGCTGATTCTTCAACTGCTCGTAATTCAACTTGAGTAATTCCCGAAGGGACGCCTATAATCATACGCGGCGATACTAATGTTCGGCGATTATCATGAACCTTTCTAATAAAATAACGCAACATACATTCTGCTTTTTCAAAATCCGCTATTACGCCATCACGCAGTGGACGACTCGCTATAATATTTTCAGGAGTTTTACCCAGCATATCTTTAGCAACTTTACCGGCAGCCAAAACCTGGTTAGTAGAGACTCTAACCGCAACTACAGAAGGCTCATTAAGGACAATCCCTCTATTTTTAACAAAGACTAACGTATTAGCTGTTCCTAAATCAATTGCCATGTCATTAGAAAAAAAACTAAATAACTTTCGCGCTGGAATTATTTTATTTATAAAATTATTGATCATTCTTTACCCATTCTTACCATTAAAAATGAAATTCTATGCCCAAATTTATACGATATGTTTTTGGAACCCATTGTGAACTAAACATGTCGGTTGGCAACGTAAAATCAAAATAGACACGTGGCCCATATTCACGAATTGTTACCCCCTTCGTAAAATCATAATCAATACCGATAGTGAAAAATCCATTAGTCCAATCAGACGCATCGTATAAACGATTTAAATTTGGACAATAGGTAGTTCCATTATAACGCCACCCATCCTTAAAGTGATGAATATAGGTATAACCCGCATAGGCACCAAATCCATCTTGAATATCATCAAACAATACATAGGGAGAACATGCAATCGACCAGCCGGGAGTAACTTGGGCACAATCAACTAAAACGCCATATTGTAATGCTTCACAATCCATTGGCATTCGCTGCATTGAAGTCTTAGTAAAACGTTTGCTTCCGTATAACCAGAAGCCAAAAAAGATATCATCGGTCAATTCAAGCGCAATTTCACCTTGTAAAAAAGCACCATAATGACCATTGCCGCCAAAAGGAATCGATGATTGTGCGCCTAAGCTACGCAACTCTCCCGTTGGCAAAATTGCACCAACCCGCACACTTGCATCGAACTGCTTAAATTTCCAAAGATAATCTTTAATTGTTCCAAATCGAAGATACAGTTCTGTATCGCTCAATCCAGTTGCACTCCACTGTCCGGCATTTAAACACAATAATTTATTTGAATTTAATCGAGCCTCTTCTAAAGCTTGTTCACGCCCAGGAAAATATTCGGAACCACGACAAATAACTAAGTTTTTCTTAGCTTCATTACTTACACAATAATCATAACGCGTACTGACATGCATTAATGATAATGCTCCACCAACAGCAATATGTTCATTAAAGCCATATTCACATGCAAAATCAAATCCCGTTGCGCGAATTTTACCATTACATACATAAGGCAACTCTGACGTTTCCCATTCAGATAAAAATAATGGATTTGTGATACCAACCATTTTCATTGCTTTATTTAACTTGGCCAAATCATAGGTGCCACCTAAATCTGGCAAACGAATATCACAATAATCATTACGTGCTTCATCAGCAGTCATAAAAAAAATATCTGTGTTTAATCGTGAAGGTTTTTCACGCGTTCGAGCTACCGTCTGATAATTTAACGGAAATAAAAATCGATTATCAAAATAAGCTGATTCAAACGAACAATATGACACTAACAATAAAAGAAAAAAATATACTTGCCTCATCATTAAAAGCCTCTTACCAAATTGCATTGCAAACTTTTATGGAGGAGAGAGTGGGATTCGAACCCACGGTCCCATCATTCAATGGGACAATCGCTTTCGAGGCGACCGCTTTAGACCACTCAGCCATCTCTCCATTGATATCTCACCATCATTAGCATAACGCATTCCCTATTTTTTGAAAGGTTTTTACACTTTTATACGATCTCTTTTAAGTGATGCTCAAAAGAGCCTTGAAGTTGAATATACATTTTCAATTTAAAACTTTGTTATTAAAAAACATTCAATATAAATGCTAAATTTGCCAGCGCTTTACCAATACCCTTTTTATCATATTTTTTTTTCTGCTATGCTGTTGAGCAAATTCTAAAAATTTTTCTAAAGAGAGGTTCACTTATGATCAATGATAATGTTCAAGCAATAATTTTGGCAGCAGGAAAATCGACACGATTTAATACCGGTTCTTCTAAGCTTGTAGAACGAATCTGTGGCAAAGAAATGATTGTTCACACAACAAATGTGTTAAAGAAAATGAATATTCCCACCACACTTGTTGTCGGTTATAAAAAAGAACTTGTAGAAGAGGCAATCAAAAAACATTACCCTAAAGGAAATTTCACCTTTGTTCATCAAGCCGAACAACTTGGTACCGGTCATGCCTTACAATGCACCAAACAAACCTGGAATAAAGAACACATTTTAGTGATGAATGGTGATACCCCATTGTTAACCGAAGAGTTATTGCAACGATTAATTGATAAACATATCGAAACCGATGCAGTAATGTCGTTTATCGTTGCCCGCAACGTCGATCCATCAGTCCAAGGATATGGTCTTGTTATTAGCTCAAACAATCAAATAAAAATTATTGAAGAAAATGATGTTAATTGTGAACAAGAAGATCTTTGCAATCTTAATGGTGGAATTTATCTCCTTAAAAAATCGTTCTTGGAACATTATCTAGACTCACTACCACGCAATGCACAGAGTGGTGAAGTCTATTTAACCACGCTAGCAGAAATAGCGAGTGATCATGGCCTTACCATTAGTATCGTCGATGCATCATTTGACGAAGTTCGAGGCGTAAACACACTTCGCGAATTATGGGTAGCCGAACAGATAAAGCGCTCTGAATTAATTGATTATTGGATGAATCGAGGGGTTCGCTTTTCAGCTGCTCAAAATGTTCATCTTGACGAAACGGTCAAAATTGGACGTGGAACCTACATCGGCAGTGGCGTTCAATTGTTCGGCAACACTGAAATTGGTGAACATTGCTCAATTAGTGCCTTTACCGTCTTGACTGATGCGAAAATAGGATCAAACTGTTTACTCAGACCACATACCGTTGTCAGAGAAAGCATAATTGGGAACATGTGTAAAATTAATTCATTTAGTTATATTCACGCCAACAGTATTGTAGAAGACAACTGTTCCATTGAAAGTTTCACGGAAATTACTAATCAAGTTATTAGTCAATCACATCATTTTACTAAAAAGGATAAGACCTTCGTAGCTGCATTTAAAACTTCAACTGATAAATCTTTTTCAGACTCCTTATGATTCGTTTTATCCATACTGCCGATCTTCACTTCGGCGTTGAAAATTATGGCAAAATTGATCCAAAGACGGGTATTCATACCCGTCTCTTGGATTTTGAGAATGCGTTTAATCATTGCATTGATACCGCAATTCAAGAGAACGTTGATTTTTTTCTCTTTTGCGGAGACGCCTATAAAACAGCTCACCCAAGCCCTACACAACAAAAAACGCTCTTGTGCTCTTTTTTTAAACTCTATGAAGCACATATTCCTGTTGTTATCATTGTAGGAAATCATGATCATCCACTCAGCTTCGGCAAGGCTCATGCGCTAGAACTTTTTAGCACGCTTCCCGTTAACGGGTTTCATGTTTTTCATAAACCAGATAAAATAATTCTGCAAACTAACAATGGCCCTATTCAAATCATCGGTATTCCTTGGCCAACGCGTAACACGCTTATGCTCAATAATGATGGGCAAAGCAGCAATGAAATAACTAAACAAATCTCAGCTCGTGTTGGAAAATTGATTCAATCACTTACACAAGAACTCGACCAACAGATTCCTGCTATTTTAGCTGCACATCTAACCATCAGCACAGGAACATTTTCAGGGTCAGAAAAACGAGCCATTTATGGCTCAGACCCGGTTTTCCTACCTTCACAATTTGCCCTTGAACCATTTGATTATGTAGCTCTTGGACACTTACATCGTCATCAATCACTTAATACTACTTCTTATCCGCCTATTGTTTATTCAGGATCAGTCGAACGAATCGATTTTGGTGAACGCAATGAAGATAAAGGATTTTGCTTAGTTTCAATCGAAGAAAAAGGCAAAACTAATTATAACTTCATAAAAACACCAACACGCCCTTTTCTCCAAATAGATGTTCAACTCAATGAAACAGAAAATCAGACAGAACAAATTCTAAGAAAAATTAAAGAATATAACATTGAAAATGCTGTTGTAAAAATTCTTTATCACATTCCATCAAATAAAAATGATTACGTTGATATTAAATCAATACAAAAAGCATGTATAACAGCCCATTATCTTGTCGGCATCATACCAATAAAAACTATCGTTAGTCGTGAACGTAGATCGATCGTCCAAACTGATATGAATCTAGAACAACTATTAAGAGAATATTTTAAACAAAAACCTGAATGGAAAGAAAAGACTGGACATTTGATCGATAGAGTAAAAAAACTCATGAATGAAATGGAAGAATGAGTTTTTTACTTTTTTAAAAAATTATTTTATATCATCATGAATCGACTTTTGCATGTTACACTGCAAATTCAAACAACGTCCACACAAACAAGATAAGACGTCGCGCCAAGGATCACACAATAATTTATCCCAATTGCAACAACAAATATTTTTACAAACTTCATAGGAAAAAGCAGTATCGTTACGAATTCCATTACCACTCTTTTCCATTCCGTATAACCAAAAAGAGAATAATAAAGACAGTACAGAAATCTTCTTCATCATAATACAAAGCCAATTTACAGATATGTTATGTCCGCATCTTTCATAATTTCTTCATTATATTGACTGAAAGCCTTATCAAATTTTTCTGCACGTAATTTTTCCAGAATAGGTTTTTTTTGCTCATCAAAAGAGATTAATGCAGGCTTAATATTATTTTTTAAACGATAGAGCGTAAAGCCATTACTTCCTTCTAAAACATGAACATCACCACTATTCATTTTTTTTATAAAATTCTTGTCTTCAGCTAATTCTG
The DNA here is from genome assembly GCA_964414965.1 of uncultured Pseudomonadota bacterium. Classification (GTDB taxonomy): domain Bacteria; phylum Babelota; class Babeliae; order Babelales; family UBA12409; genus UBA12409. The sequence goes on along the minus strand of CAYPXP010000004.1, from coordinate 7,091 downwards.
AATACTTTACATCAAAGGGCGATCCCCAACTAATTTTACCTATCTTGTCACTGGTTTCAGGGTGCTTGAGCGCCTTTTTCAATTGAGCCTTAGTCATATCATCACGAAAAGGAACTTGTGCTGTTTGCAAATAATAAGCCCCTTCTTTATATTCTGGATGTTTATCGTAATACTCTTTTAATTCTTGTTCACTAACCGCCAAATACGATCTAATTTCTTGTTCCATCGTAGAATTAGCTCGATACAACCGTTTTAAATCTTTATAAAATTCTTCAATCGTATCGTAACCAAAATCTTTTGCCATGGAAATGAGCGTCTCTTTAGACATATCAGCGCCTTGAGACATTGCGCGCAAATACTTGTCTACATCTTCATCAGTTATAACAGCTCCTGAATCTTCTCCATGCTGATCTTTAATCACTTCTAAAGCTAAATCCTGTACATCATGAATAACACCGTCAAAACCACGTCGTTTGATATCAGAAGCAACGATCACTTCAATACGCATTGGTCCTTCAACAAGTGCTTTAATTTCATCAATATCAAAATCACCAGTTTTTTCAGCAGCCACAAGCCCAAGGGGAAATAAAATGTAGAATAATTTCTTCATAATCTCATCAGTAAATAGGAAGGTGACAAGTTGTCACCTTCCCTATATTTCATTTAATTATGCTATTTTTTGCACAGGTTGTGCTTCAACAAGCTCTTTAGCTTGATCTTGTTGTGTAGAGAGATCTTTTTGTTCTTCTTTTTTCTCTTTTATTGCGCCCATTATTTGCGCTTGCTGTTCTTCACGTTCCTTATGCTTTTGCTCAAAATAAATACGATTTATTTCAATACCATATTCTTTTTGATATTGAGGAATTTTCTTTTCAAAGGCTTCTTCAATACTCTTATTCATCAATGTTTCTTTAATACGTTCTTTTGCTTGCTCGAATGGCATATATTGTACTTTTTGATGCTTATAAGCCTTTACAACCCAGAATTCTTTGTCGCTAGCTTTAATGACCGGTAAAACATTCGGTGTTTTTTTCGTTTCAAGCACCTTATCTTTAACAGTTGGATCAATCATACTCATCTGACTAACAAGACCTAAATCTTCAAGATCTTTTTTAAGTTCTTTTGCTACCTTTTCAATATCACCTTTTGCATCATGTACTTTTGTTAAAAAGTTTTTGGCATCAGCTTCTTTTTCAAAGCTCAACCCTTTTGCTTCTACGCCTTCAGGAGACATCATCAAACTTGGATCTTGTGTTTTATTAGTATCATAATATTTTTGAGCATCACTATCAGTTACTTCACCGACATGTTTCTTAATGAAGAATTTTTGTTGTAACATAGTGTCAAGTGCTTTTTCCGCTTGTGCGCGCATTTTTTTATATTCTTCATCTTGGCCAATATTTACTTTCTTAGCCCATTCATTCAACACAATTTCGCTTAATTTAGCGCGTTCGAAAAGTTGCTCTTCAAAATCTGGCATCATTTGAGCCATAAATCTCATTTGAGGATCGGAACCAATAGCCTCATCAACAAATTTTTTAAATTCACTGACCGTTAAAATTGGCTTACCACCTTGCATCACTAAGACGTTTTCATCAACAATTGCTTCGTCATTTTTTTGTTGTTTATTTAATCCGCAACCTGATAACAACAACAATAATGAACAACCAAGACCACGAACTATTATATGTTTATTCATTCTAAACATCCTATCGTTTAATATGAAAAATTCTACTAACTTGGGTGTAGTTTAACACAACTTTAAACGCTCTGCAAAAAGCTTATATGGCCCGACAAGCAACAAATGCGCTAATCGATGCCGGTTTAAGTTTTAATAATTCTTGAGCAACAAATTTGAGCGTATTACCGGTTGTCATTAAATCATCAATAATCACGAAATGTTTGCCCCGATATTGAGATTTATCCTGTTCACGACACTGCAACTGAAATGCTTCCGAGACATTTTGAGCACGTTGTTTTACGGGTAAATCAGCTTGATAACAGGTTTTTTTAAAACGAGTGACGAGCTGACAAATAGACACCCGTCTTTTCTTCGCCAAAAAAAGACCTATCTCTTCTGCTTGATTAAAACCTCGACGCATTTTACGCGTCCAATGCAATGGTACTGGCACTATATAATCACATGATATATTTCTAAACTGCGTACGATCCCATATAAGTTGGGCTAAATCGTAACTTCCCATTGCATTGTTTACTCGTTTTTGCAAAATCAATGGACGCAGTAATGGATTATATGATGATAAAGCATGAACGATAATATGTTTTCTCTTGGTTATATAGAGCTTATGAGAAGCAATTGGCTTAATGTTATCTAAACAATGAGAACAAAAAATAGTTCGCTCATATAACTGTTTTTTACAAAAAGAACAGCGCGGAGGAGCCAAAATAAATTTTAATAGATTGCCAATTGATGTAATTAACGAAACCATAAATCGTATCCGATGCATCCCAATATGATAACAATTTGTGTATAAAATCCGGCCAATAAATCATCTAACAAAACACCAGCAACACCACCAAGTCGCTCAAAACGCCGAATACCGAATGGCTTCAAAATATCAAACAAACGAAAAATCGCGGCAGCAATTAATAACCAAAATGGTTTCAAGGGAAAAATACTTACAGCAAAGAGATATCCAATCATTTCATCGAGAACAATTTCTGGCGGATCCTCTTGTCGAAACCAACCCAACCCAAAATGAATGAGAAAAACACTTAAAGCGACTAAGGGTAAAATAAGCAATACTAAAATACTGTTTGAAAGGCCAAAGACCGATAGTACTAACAATAACGCTACCGTAAATAACGTCGCCATAGTACCTGAAGCTGGTAAATAACCTATTGGACCGAGAGTAACAATAACACGTACAATCTTTTCGAGTTGCTCTCTCATGGTCATTTTGCACGTATACTTTGTATAATCAAAATGAAAACACCAACATCGATCGCAACATCAGCAATATTAAATAAGGGCCACTGCCAATTTTGATATGAAAGAAGAATAAAATCTATAACGCCACCATATAAAAAACGATCAATAACATTCGATATACCACCAACAATCACAAACACTTGTCCGATGATAGGAACGCCTTTTTTATATATTCGCCACGTCCAGACCATAATGCCAATTAAAATAGCCATAACAAGTGCTGAGATAAGCCAAAAGCCAATTTGATTTTCAAAATAAAAAAGTCCTAATGAAATACCGCGATTAAGCAACAATTCAAACGAAAAATAATCATTAACATGAATAGGGTTTACCAAATAACGCAAAGCCCACATTTTTGATACACGATCAATAATGAAAACAGCAAGAGCTATAAAAATATACCAACGATTAATCGGTTTCATCTAATTTCTGCTCCTAATCTTTTCATAGCTCGAGAAACTTCATTATTAATAACATCAATTTCTTGTCCCGAAAGAGTCTTTTCAGAACTACGCATATAAAAACGGAATGTTAGCGAACGACGATCGCCCCATTCATCTTTGCTAAACATATCTAATAATTCTACATGATAAATATCTTTATGAACCTTTTTAATATGGTCTTCTAGCGCTTTTACTTGGTGCTCTAATGGAATCAACATACTAATGTCATGGTAAACATAAGGAAAACGACCCAAGGGCTTCATTGATACATCAGCAATCTGAAATTTAATTAAAAAATCAGCATCTAATTCAAAGATAAACGCATTTCCAGGACCCACTTTTTCAGCAGTCGCCGCATCTATCATACCGCAAAAACCAATTATCTCTTTATCTATTTTCAATGAAGATGTTTGATACTGGTTATACCAAGCTGCTGGAACATTTATAGCCTTTTCCCAAACGACTGGCATATGAAGAAGATTAAACAATGATGACAACAATGCTTTGCTTTGATAAAAATCTTGTTCACCTTTATAGTTCCACAAGATCCCCGCCAAAGATCGCTTTTCATTAACATGTGTCTTCTTTTGAACATCCCAAACACGATTTAATTCAAAAAAACGTAACTGGTCAGCTTTAGTAATATTAGATTGTACGTTTTTCAATAAATGAGGAACCAAAGACGTAACTAATCGGGTTACATTCTGAGATAATGGATTTTTTGCTTTTATCGCGTTTTCAGGTTGCCATTGCAATTCACGTAACCATGATTCATCGAAAAATGGATAATTTTGAACCTCATGAATATGCATTCCAAAAGCACAATGTTGTTTAATTTTTCTAATATTCATTGCTTCATGAATATCATTAGGAATCATTTGTCGAGAAGGAAGAATTTGTGGAATATTATCCCATCCCCAAAAACGTCCAACTTCTTCTATGATATCAACCGCAATCGTCATGTTTTTAGTGCCACGAAAAGTTGGAACAGTAATTTGATAGGCATCAGGCTTAATCGGCTTAATCTCAAAATCAAGTTTTTTTAACGTCTCTGTTACAAACTTTTTAGAAAGTTCTAAACCAAGATTTTTTTCAAGCAACTCATGACTAATTTTAATCACATATGGTTTAAATTCATTACCTACTGAAATTAGAGGACCCGCGGTTTTGTAAACAATTTTTTCTTCATCAAGTAATTTTAAAAAGCGACGAATTCCCGTAATATTTTGATTAGGGTCAAGTCCTTTTTCAAATCTAACAGAAGCTTCAGTACGTATACGATGGCGTGAAGATGTTTTTCTAATAATTGAACTATCAAAACTCGCCGATTCTAAAAACAATGACTTTGTTTTGGAATCAATACCAGAGTGAATGCCACCCATAACGCCAGCTAATGAAACAGGTTTTCTACCATCAGTAATTACTAAATCATCAGCGGTAAGATTAATGGTCGTATCATCAAGCAATACTAACTTTTCACCCTTTTGCGCCATTCGAGGTTTAATAGTTTTTGTTTCAATTTTATCAGCATCAAAAGCGTGCATTGGCTGTCCAAGATCAAGCATAATATAATTGGTTGCATCAACTAATAAATCAATCGGTCTATTGTCCGTTCGACATAACAACGAAGACATCCACAAAGTTGACGCTTGATGTTGAATCTCAGAAAAGTAAAGCCCGGAAAAACGAAGACAAGTTTTAGGCGCACCGTTGATAATAGAGAATTGATCTTTAGTTCCTTTAAATGTCGTTTGCACATTCTTTGTCGTCATTTTCTTGAGCATTGGCTCAAGAGGCTTTAATGAAAGTCCTAAAATAGCGGCAAATTCACGTGCAATACCACGAACTGCCCATAAATCTGCACGATGAGTAATAGAAAGATTGTCGAGCTCTAAAATAAAATCATCGGTAACAATCTGTTTTTTCCACGTGCCAGCTTGTTGTGAAACGGGACAACTGATTGCCGGCATGAACCCTTCTTTTGATGCCGCCCCAAAATCAGCTAGTGTGGCCCAAAAAATTTCTTTGCCGTCCTTTTTAACTAAAAACCAACTATCAGTCTTAATATCCTTGCGTAATGGAACTGATATTTTTTTATTCCATTCAGGAGAAAATGCAATAATATCTTTAAAGTTAACGGTTTCGATGCGTACCAACGAAATTTTATCCAAATCTATTTGTAAAGGATAAAAATGTTCAATTTCAGCGGTAGTACGGTTAAATTTATCAATTAATTCATTAATTTTGTAACGATGCCAATTCCCATCGATATGTTCAAAAATCCACGACAAAGATAATTTCATTTTCCACCTTTAAAATAGCCATTTTTCCTTTAATCATAATAATACGCAAACTCCGAAAAAGTTCAATGCAATCGACAATTTGTTAAAAATAAATAATCTTATTATATGATTACTAATTGATAACCTCGCAGAAAGCTACGAGGTATAGCGCTCGAATGGTTCGACAAGCTCACCACGAGCGCGCTCATCCTGAGCTTGTCGAAGGAAATGAGCAATTCAACGAGGCAAGCCTCGAGGAATTTACCCACCATGATTAAAAAAAATATCCCTCTTAAAGATAAAATTTGGTTTAATGTTGGCGGCCCAGCAGAATATTTTTGCGAACCCACAACAACTTCAGAATTTGCTGAAGCTGTCAATTTCGCGCAAACAAATAATTTACCTATCTCACTTATTGGTTTGGGAGCCAATATGCTCGTCAGTGATGAAGGTGTCGAAGGACTTGTCATTCGATCACAGCTCAAAAATATTACACATCAAATCAATGATGAAGAAGTTTTAGTAACAGCCGAATCAGGTGTTACTATCGAAGACCTGATTAATTATTGTCTTAATCATAATATTATTGGACTGGAAGAATTTAGCGGGATTCCTGGAACTATTGGTGGTTCAGTTTTCATCAATGTCCATTATTTTCAATTTAATCTTCAACAATTTGTTGAAAAAGGATCCGTTATTGAAAAAGATTCAGGAAATATTTTAGAAGTCGATCGTGAGTGGTTCAACTTTGGATATGATCATTCCAAACTTCATGAAAAAAATCATTATTTACTAAACGCTACATTCAAATTTAAAAAAGCAACTGACCTAGAAACAGCCTATGCCAAGGGCCGCAATGTTGAAATCATTCGTCATCGACTTGCTCGTTATCCTTATAAAGGAACCTGTGGCTGCTTTTTTAGAAACTTTCATGAAGATGAAGTTTCACTCATCATTAACGGTAAAAAAATGATTTATACCGCCTATTATTTAGATAAAATCGGTATTAAAGGTGAACTAGCAGTTGGCGATGCACGCGTCTCGCATCAACATGCTAACATGATCGTCAATGTTGGTAATGCCACTGCTCAAAATATCATTGACCTGGCAAAAAAAATGCAAGAACTGGTTCAAAAAAAGTATGACATCCTACCACACGCAGAATGCCAATTTTTAGGCTTTAAAAAATATCCGTTACTACTCGAGCGATAAAAAACCCCACATAAGCACTGATCAAACTCAAACCGTTAGTTAAAACAAAATAAAAAATCATTTTGGTAGCGCTTATTTTAGATAAATCGATTAATTGCAAAATATAGGTAGAAAAAGTGGTAAAACTACCTAAAAAACCAACTAATAAAAAGAGGCACCAATAATAATTTTTACACATCAAGCTGGCCATACCAGCTAAAA
>CAYPXP010000003.1:0-21535 GCA_964414965.1 uncultured Pseudomonadota bacterium | reverse complement strand
ACAAATAGTCAATTATATTCAGGGGGGATAACTTCTCTTACAATGTGAAACAAACATAATGCACCACGGCCTTTAGGCCATGTTTTTTAAAGCTAAAACTTTGGCTCAGAAATCTCCAAGCTTAAAAAACCGTAGGGATTTCTGGGCAATTTATAAAAAACAATTAATCTCTTTTGGCAAAACCATGTTCGTAAATAAGCATAATAATGAACGCCACAACAACAGCTACTACAATAAGGCCAACTGATATTGTTCCACTCTTCAATAATGCTGGTTTAATCAATAAAATAAGCCCTAATAATAAAACCATTAACCCGGAAATTAATTTTAGCCGTTTAACATTTTGAAGGCTAAATTCTTTAGCGCCTAAAGTAAAGGCGAAAACTAATACAATAATTAAAACAGGGAAAATATAGGTTAAACAATACAAACCTAAATAGGCATAGTAAGCAAACAATGACAATTGATTAAGGGTTAATAACCGTAAATAAATCATGGGAATGCCCAATGTACACAGCAATTCATAAAGATTGACGGTAATAGCAATAACAATAGTTCCAAGTAATAAACCATACCAAGAATGAATACATTTTAATGCTTCGACTTTTCCTACAAATTTTAACTTTTCAGATTTTGGCAATGTACAGGAAAAACCTTTTTGAAAGAAAAAATAATCTTTGATATTAATAAACCCGGCAAAAAGAGCGATTCCTCCCGCTAGCCAAGTCAACCATTTTGCTTGATCAAGAAATTTAAATGCATTAAACCATAAACCCATAAAAAGAAAATAGATTAAGGCTGAAAAGAAAACAAAGGTTAAACCAACGAGCAATACCCGATTACGTTTTCTTTTTTTATCAATAATATCAGTTGCAGCATATAGCATCGAAGCCAATAAGAAGGTCAAAATGAAAAACGCACAAGGATTAAATCCATCAGCTAACCCAAGCAATACAGTCAAGACGATTAATGAATGTTCATGATTAATTTCACCAATAAAAGGAATTTTAATTTTAGGAGCCGATTCGAATGACTCTTTGCGCAATTTGGCACCAACCTGTAAAATCCAATCTTCTGAAATTTGATAAGCCCGTTCAAAAGTAATTTCATTATCCGATAACTGAAGCGCTTGCGCTTCAATTCTCTTTTCCTTCATCACCGATTCAACCCCGGGATCAAATAACAGACCTCGCAGATAATTACTTTCAACAAACCCTTTGCCGACTTTCAGAAGAACGCGATCATGCCAAAATATGCGCGGAAAACCTGGAAGTTTATTTAAATCCATTTCATCAAACTCTTCATCGAGCAACGTACATTTGGCTTCGTCTAACCTTTGCAATTGACCTTGTAAAGGCAAAATTTCCACAGGGCCAATTGCTCCTTTATCACCAAATGCAGCTTGTGGAACAACGGATAATCGATCAAACTTTTTTGCATATTCTACAAATACATACTGATTATCTTTTTCATAAGCACTGCCATTAATAGCATATTCAATAACAACCAGATGTGGCATCTCTTTAAGCCATCGATAAAGCACCTGTGGGTCACTTTGCGCACACCCCTGACAACCAATCTGCGTAAAATAAGTTAAACAGACATGATCCTGCGTTGCAGTTAATGACAAAAACATAGAGGCTAATATATACACAATTTTATTCATATTTTCTCCTTTTACTTACACACATTTTTCAAACTAGTATCATACGTACCAAATTTTTTGGTATCGTGACAATAAGTTAATCATTAATTTTAATGGAATTAGGTTACGAGGAGCATATATGAAACCTTATCAACAAACATCAGAAGAACTCATTGCTCGATTCAACACAAATTTAATAAATGGGCTCTCAACAACTGAAGCTCAACAAAGATTACAAAAATATGGCCCAAACAGTTTTCCTGAGCCACAACAAGAAAAACTGATTACTCTTTTTTTATCACAATTTAAAAGCCCTTTAATTTACGTTCTTTTTGGTGCCGCACTTCTAACTATCTTTTTAGGCGAATGGCTCGATACAAGCATCATATTAGTCGTTGTTATGTTTAATGCCATCGTCGGCACTATTCAAGAAGGCAGAACACAAAATCTTATCGCCAGTTTGCGCCGTTTACTCAAAACTGATTCAACTGTTGTTCGTGATGGCAAACAGGTCGTAATCAGCGATACACAATTGGTACCAGGAGACATTATCATTCTGCAAGAAGGTATGCGTATTCCGGCCGATGCACGATTACTTGATGCTCAAAATTTGGATATTGACGAAGCTATTTTAACGGGAGAATCACAAGCTGTTCATAAAGATTGCATAACCATACCCGATGAAACGCGTATTTATGAACAATGTAACATGGTGTTTCAAGGAACCTACATCACTAGCGGAAGTGGACGAGCTATCGTGGTAGCAACTGGCAAAAATACTGAAATTGGATCTCTTCATAAAATTATAGAATCAATCGAAACCGACTTTCCACTCAAACGAGAATTACAATGGATTGCGCGATGGATAATTATCAGCACCGCAACGCTTATGACTCTCTTATTTGTTATTGGTTATTTTTTAAAATTAAAAATCTACATCATGTTAATTACCCTGATATCACTCTTTGTAGCAGTTATACCCGAAGGCCTTCCGGTTATCGTTACACTGATATTAGTTCGTGGCGCTTACATCATGGCTCAAAAAAATTTTCTTATAAAAAAATTACAAGCCGTTGAAACTTTGGGAAGAGTAAATATCATTCTTACTGATAAAACAGGCACCATTACAAGAAATGAAATGATGGTTACAACTGTTTATATTCACCATACGTGGTATACCGTAACGGGCGAAGGATATAACCCCTATGGAACGATTCTTCATGATGGCCAAGAAATAACAGAACAAGACAAAGCTCAACTTAAAAAAATTGCTTATGCAGCATTATTAAGCAACACCGAACTCTATCTTGATCCACAAACAAAATTGTATCGTGTTCAGGGAAATCAAACAGAAGCAGCGCTTATAGTCTTCGCAAAGAAACTTGGCATTGAACCTAAAGAGACCACTCGTATTTTAAAACCGTTATACAAAGAACCTTTTGATAAAGCAAAACGATATAATTTTGGATGCTTCGCTCACCAAGATCATCTCCTTTGCTATATGACAGGATCCCCTGAAACCATCTTTAAATATGCAAAAAATGATGACAAAAAAGATCTCGAAGCTTTAGAAGCAATGCTCCAAAAAGGACTTCGTGTAATCGGCATTGCCACGTTGGAATATCCTCTCAGCCAAGTTCCACAAAACACTGCTCAACTTGCTCAATTCATCAAAAACAATTTTAAGAACATTAAATTTGCCGGGCTTTTTGGCATACAAGATGCCATTAGGTTAGATGCTAAAGAGAGTATTCAACAAGCAAAAAACTTGGGTATCAATGTAGTTCTTGTCACTGGTGATCATATAAAAACCGCAGAAGTAATTGCTCAAGAAGTTGGCATCTTTAAACCGGGCGATATGAGCATTACGGGTGAAGAATTTTTAAAAGATTCTCCCGACAAAAGAAAAAAAACAACTTTAAAAACCACTGTCTATGCCCGGTTCATTCCAAAAGAAAAATGTGATCTTATTGCAACCTATCATCAATTGGGGCAGATTGTTGCCATGACCGGTGATGGTGTTAATGACGCCCCATCATTGGCAGCAGCTGACATTGGCATTGCAATGGGAACTATGGGAACCGAAGTCGCCAAGCAAGCAGCTGATGTTATTTTACTCAATGATTCATTTTGCAGTATTGTCGACGGCATTTACGAAGGACGCAATGTTTTTTATTCGCTTCGTCGTATTATTTCTTATTTTTTTACCACTAATATGAGCGAAGTCTTAATCATTATGATCAGTATTTTTTTAAGGATTCCGCTTCCATTACTTGCTACACAAATTTTGTGGATGAATATCGTTACTGATGGCTTTCTCGACATTGGACTCATCTTTGAACCATATGATAAAGAGACGCTCAAGCAAAACAATATTGTTCATAAACATATTATTGATAAACGACTTATGATGAAAAGCATTCTTTTGATGATTCCCATGGTAATAGGTTCATTATGGCTCTTTATAAAAGCATTACCCTCTGGAATCATTTACGCCCATACAATGATATTAAATACGATGATTCTCTTTCAATGGTTTAATGCGTGGAATAACCGCTCTGAAACAAGATCAATTTTTTCCATAGGGTTCTTACGCAACAAATGGCTTATAGGAATGACTGCCATTGTAATTGTGTTACAACTTTTTGCACTGTACACACCATTCGGCAATTACGTATTCACATTAATGCCTTTAGACATAACCGACTGGCTCCGGTGTATTGCTACTTCCAGCTCAATTATTATAGTAGAAGAAGCAAGAAAACTATTATTAAATTTCAGAAAAAATCATCGAGTTCACGTTAATTAACAAAAACTATATTGATGGTTCTACTTACAAATAAAAGAGGACAGTCAATTTAAAACTGCCCTCTTTTATTTTAGAAAATTATTTTTTTAAAACAAGTCGCTGATATCATCCCCACGCTCTAACGCTTCAGCAATCTGTCGATCTAACTCTTCTTGACGCAATCTTTCTTCTAATGCTTCAGCCATTTGACGATCAGCACTTTCATCACTCCTACTTGCAACAGGAACAACGAATGCCCCCATCTCTTCACGTTCAAATTGTTCTGCTAAACGTCGATCCTCTTCTTCTTGCATTAATCGCACAGCCAATTCTTCCTCTTCCTCACGAGCCAAACGCTGCGCCACACCCATATCTGATTCTGTAGCAATATTTTCTGCTTCAGGCTCTTCCTCCGAAGAAAGATATTCATAGTCATATTCAGATCCTTCTTCACGTTGCGCTCCTCCGACAGGCATTTCAACAAGAGCGCATCCACGCACTATATTATTAAGCTTACGAACCAGTTCAGCTGATCCATTCAATCTAATAAGCTCATAAAATTGTTCAAATTGATCGGGATTATCACAAATCTGGCCTTTTAATTCATTGAGCATTATCTCCCAGGGATCTGAGAAACGACGATCATCTTTCCCATAAAACATTAACTCAATAGCTCTTTTTGCATATTCACTATCACCCTGTTTAACATCATCTAATAAGTGAATAACCAAATCAGTATTTCGGGCTCCCCCAATACCAAATTCAGCCATTTGAAATAAACGAACGTCATGTGCCATCAAAGATGCTGGCTTTTCATTTAAACGTTTAGCCAAAGCGTATAACTGTTCTAATGCGTCTCGCTCTTGTTCAACTCTTTCAGCACGATGAAAATCTGCTATATTTTTTTCTAATTCATTATATTGTTGTAGCAATTGCTCTTGTTCAACAGCAACAACCAATTCTTGCTGTGCCGCCAATAATCCTTCCTCTAAAGCTTCTAAACTGTCAGGACGAACCTTGCTATTTGAGAGATTACGCAATATCGCTATATGTTCACGAACTTCATCTAATTTTTTATCTTTTAATAATTGTTTCGCTTCTTTATAATAGGAATATTGTTCGGCAATAGGCATCCGATTCATAGCCCCTAAAACATTAAAACTCAATAAAGCATATATATATAACTTTTTCATAATAAAAACCTCCATTTATATTTACTAATAGTATAAACATTTTAAATTAATAAGTCAACTAGTTTTCCATATGAAAAACTTAAAACAGCTTATTGATGAAGATTGCCGAAAAAGCCTCTTTCTGGCAGACTTAATGTAGAGGTTTTTTGACTTTCTGATATAAATTCTAGGAGTTTTTATGGCAAAAATTTCACTCGATCTTATACAACAACTACGTGAAATTACAGGTCTAGGTATGATGGACTGTAAAAAGGCGCTTGTTGAAACCGACGGCGATATTGAACGAGCCGTTATTTTATTACGCAAAAAAGGTCTCGCCGTTGCACAAAGACGCGCTGACAAAGCCACTTCACAAGGCTTAATTCAAGCATACATTCACCCTGGCGATACCCTCGGCGTTCTTTTAGAAATTGATTGTGAAACAGATTTTGTGGCATCAACTGAAGACGTTAAAACATTTGCAAAAAATCTTTGCATGCAAATTGCTGCTATGAAACCTTTTGCAATAAATCCCGAAAATCTTGATAAAGCTTATTTAGACAAAGAAAAAGATATTATTAAAGAACAACTCAAAGCATCGGGCAAACCTGAAACTATGATTGAAAAAATAGCTGAAGGCAAATTAAGCAAAATTTATTCAGATGTCTGCTTAATGAAGCAACCATATATTAAAGATGACAAGAGATCAGTCGAAGATATCTTAAATGATCTTATTGCTAAACTTGGCGAAAAAATTGTCATCAAACGTTTTGCTCGCTTCCAAGTTGGCGTAACCGGCGAAGATTTTTTCACAATCTAATATTAAGAGCCATTTTAAGTATAAACTATGAGTAAAAAAGCAATTTTGCTTAAATTAACTGGTGAAATATTTATCGATCAAACCACAGGAATATTTACCAGAACATTAGCTGATCGTATCGCAGACCAAATAAAGCAACTCAGTTCAACACACATTTTTGGTATTGTAATCGGTGGTGGCGCTTTCTTTCGCGGCTCAAAAGATAATGACCAATTAAAATTGCGTCCACCCGTAGCACATACCGTCGGCATATTGGGCACACTTATGAATGGGCTAATGCTCTACGATATTCTGTATTCTCATAAGATCAAAAGCTCTATTCTTTGCGCAATTGAATGTCCACTTGCAGGAGAACCGCTTACACAATATGCTCTAGACAATGCCCGAGCAGACAACCAGGTCATTATCTTTAGTGGTGGCACCGGAAATCCTTATGTTTCGACCGATACAGCTGCTATTATTCGCGCTCAACAACTAGGAGCAACCGAATTATGGAAAGTAACAAACGTTGACGGTGTATACACTGAAGATCCACACAAAGATACGCAAGCAACATTGATCAAAAAAACAACCTATCAAGAAGCTCTTGATAAACAATTGAAATTCATGGATCAAGCTGCACTAAAATTAGCACAGGAAACAGATTTAATTACTCATGTATTTAATATTTTTAAAGAAAATGCATTAATCAAAGAAGCATATGATAATGCACAAGGCACCATAATTTTAAATTAAAAATATATATGTAAAGGATTATCACTATGATGAACGTCATTTTAGAAGAAAATAATAACACTTCATTTGATACAGCAGTTAAAGGTCAAATGGAACAAGTTATCAGCCATTTTAAACAAGAACTTATTGCCGTCAGATCAGGCCGAGCCCACACTTCGATGATCGAAGATATTAGGGTGTCCTGTTATAACGGTGAATCAGAGTTAAGATTAAAAGAAATAGCGGCCATTTCGGCGCCAGACGTTAATCTTCTAGTTGTAGAACCATGGGACAAATCCGTCATAGCAGACATCGAAAAAGCAATTGCTCATTGCGATCTTGGCGTTAGTCCAATCAATGATGGTAACTTAATTCGCATTCTCCTACCAATAATGAGCTTAGAAAGACGCAATGAATTAACAAAAGTATTAAATAAAAAGACCGAAGATGCTCGAATTGCTATTCGATCCGTACGTAAAGATTTCAATAATTTTATACGTGAAAAAGAACACGCCAAAAAAATTTCAGAAGATTTTGCTAAACGGGTTACCGATTCTTTACAAAAAGCTACCGACAAAATGATAGCTACCATCGATGAATTGGCCAAGAAAAAAGAACAAGAAATCAAAGCTGTTTAAGACCGCTTCATTTTAATCTATTTTCTGCTATGATAATGGCACGACGTCTGTATTGAAATTTTTGTGGGCCGCTAGCTCAATTGGTAGAGCAACAGACTCTTAATCTGTAGGTTGTTGGTTCGATTCCAACGCGGCTCACCAGTCTTCGCTTCTATGAAGCTTCGCCTGACTAATATCTCTTAGTAAGCGAGAAATGGTCAGACGTAACAATTATGCATAGACAGACTGGAATATAAGTGAATGTGCAAGAGTGGCGGAATTGGTAGACGCACTGGATTTAGGATCCAGTTCCCGAAAGGGAGTGTGGGTTCAAGTCCCTCCTCTTGCACCAACCGTTTAAAAAAGTGAAGGAGAGCACGATGGCGGATCTATTGCGATTTGAGGTAACTACTGTCACGCATAAGATTCCAGACCAAGGTGTTGTCAGTATTCCAAAGCAGATTATCAATAAACTCTATGATCATGCCCTTTCTCTACAACAAACAACTGAAACAGTTGGCTTCAATCAAAAAAGTGCTTCTATCAAATATTTAGATACATTCTACAAAGAACACATTATTAACCACGTCAAAGAATTTCTTCTCAAATATGCCGTTGTTAGCTTTCTTTATAAACAACTACGAGAACAACGTATTATTACTATTGGCGAACCACGCTTACACATGATTGACCTTAACCTCGAAAATGATGCTCACTACCTTTTCAATTTTACGCCAGCACATCATATTGCAGTACGAGATTGGCGTTATTTACCCTTCAAAGCGCCAATGCGAAAGAAATACAAAGACATTGATAAACAGGCCGATAATTTCATCAAAGAAGAACGCGTTTCCCAAGAAAAACACACCAAAGAAGGCATCATTCCTGGCGATTGGGTGCTCTTTGAAGCAATACTACTCAACAATACCAACAAGCCGCTTATTAACGAGGTATCAGAACTGTTATGGATACAAATTGGCATGGAAGAGACTGGCGAACCATTTCGCACCATGTTTTTAGACAAAAAAAAGGGTGATCATTTTACTTCGGACCATATTTGTTTAAGAGAATATTTTGGAACACAACTCGATATTCATTATTTTTTTGAGATCATTATTAAAGAGATTCTTCCATATGCCTATTTTTGTATCGAATCATTTAAAGACCAATTTAGACTTAAATCAGAACGTAAGGCACATCAAAAAATAGTCGAAGTTTATTCTTTTAGAAATGACCTTTCACTCCGTCGTGCTATGCTTGAAGAAGCATTTACTCTACTGCAGCGAACCTATCCAATAGAACTTCCCGAATCGTCAATTTTACGACAAGAAAAAATTTTACTCGATCAACTTCAAATGAATCCCGATTATTCGGTATACAAATTACAAGCAGATTTCAATCACAAAGTACGGCAACTCGCTGAGAAACAAGTTCGTGAACATTTAATAACCGATCATTTTGCTTTACAAGAAAACATAATGGTTGAAGATAAAGATGTTTATCATTACCTTAACCTTACTAAACGAGCCCGCACCAAAGAATTCATTCACTTCATTCATCCTGCGATGGGAGCTAATGAAGAAGAATTACCAATTTCACACGAATCGCTCAAATTATTATGCATAAAAGAAAAAACAATTAATCACATTTTATATCACCTTACTAAGTAACGGTCTGTACTATGAAAACAATTTATGATCTTATTATTATTGGCGCAGGACCAGCAGGATTAACGGCTGCCATTTATGCAGCACGAGCAGGTCTCAAAACACTCATATTCGAAGGCAAAAATCCTGGTGGCCAATTAATGAAAACAAGCCTTATAGAAAATTGGCCTGGAAATATTTCAATTCCTGGCCCGCAACTCATGAAAAACATTCAAGAACATGCAAAACATTTTGGCGCTGATCTTATAGGTGAATCAGTTGTAAAGGTCAATTCGTCCGAACGACCCTTTACCATTTGGAGTGAATCTAAAAAAGAATTTTCAACAAAAACATTAATTATTGCCACTGGCGCCGGTCCTAAAAAACTAAATTGTTCTGGCGAAAATGAATATTGGGGCAAAGGTGTTACAACGTGCGCAATATGTGATGGTGCTTTATACAAAGATCTCCCCGTTGTTATTGTTGGTGGCGGAGATACCGCCATGGAAAATGCTTCATTCATGACCAAATTTACTCAAAATATAACCATCGTTAATCTTCTAGATAAATTAACAGCATCAGCAGCTATGCAAAAACGCGTTCTTCATCACCCTTCTATCAATATAATATATAACAGTGCCGTCACCCACATAAAAGGCAATAACGATCACGTAACTGATATCGTTGTAACTAATCAACAAACAAAAGAGTCCACAACTATTCCTGCTCGTGGACTTTTTTTGGCGATCGGCATAAACCCAAACACAGATTTTCTAAAAAATGATCTTGCCCTCGACAATTATGGCTATGTCAAAACATTCTGCCCAACTACAGCCACATCAGTCGACGGTATTTTTGCCTGTGGTGACGCAGCTGATTATATTTATCGTCAAGCAATTACAGGATCAGCCTCTGGTTGCATGGCAGCATTAGATGCACAACGTTATTTAGAAAATGCTGAATAATTAAGGCTTCATATTGATGCGCTCGCCCCGACGAGAAGTCTTACCCAACGCTTAATAGATTATTCTTGTTAAGCAAAACAACTCAAAATCGCTCCTCTTTTTTAAAATGTATTAATTATCGAACTCACGTTATTATAATATTGCATCTATACAAAAACGAATGATAAAGTAACTAAAAAATAAGGATAATAAAAAATGAAGCGTTTATTAGTCATTTCCTTGCCATTTATCATGAGCTCTATTAGCAGCGACTTCAATCAGTCGCCTCAACACAATCAATTAATTATCATCGGATCTGGCCCTGCCGGATTAACTGCAGCTATCTACGCTGGCAGAGCCAAATTAAACCCACTCGTTATCGAAGGAATACCAAGTATATTAACTACAGTTAATAATATTGAAAATTGGCCTTGTCATGAACGAATTTCAGGCGCAGAACTTATAGAAAATATGACGAATCATGCCAAAAAATCTGGTGCACAGTTCATTACCGACGAAGTTTCAGAAATACAATTAAAAGAACATCCTTTTAGAATAAAAACGACCAATGGCAAAGCCCTAGAAGCAGATGCCATTATTATTGCTACTGGCATGTGTCCTAAAAAAATCGGGTGCCCCGGCGAAAAAGAGTATTTTGGCAAAGGCGTCGCTCATTGTGCTCATTGCGATGCGCCCGTTTTTGAAGGCTTGACAGTCGTTGTAGCTGGCGGCGGCATGATGGCTCTCCAAAATGCTTCTCTCTTAAAAAAATATGCCAAAAATATAATTATACTTAATGATAAAGAGAGACTTTCAGGCCCTCAAGAAATGATTAAAGAGATTGAATCATCACCTACTATAGAAATCATTTCTCACTGTAATGTAACCGCTATCAAAGGGGATCTAGATAAAATCACCTCCATAGAAGCTCGTGATAACAACAATAAAAAATATTCTTTTCCCGCCGATGGCATATTCATATCTTTAGGATATGAACCCTGTACAAACCTCTTCAAAAACGTTGTCGATACCGATGCAGAAGGGCATATCAAGATATCCCCATTAGGTCATACAAAAATTCCAGGACTTTTTGTAGCCGGCAACGCAGGAACTATTCCCCATGGACAAGCAATTATTTGCGCTTCATCAGGTTGTATAGCAGCCATAGAGGCAGAAAAATATTTGGGTCATAGACCACGCAAAAAGCGTCTTTTTAGTTGTCAAAAAAGCTAATTTATCGTATTATTAAAAGGAAAATCAATTTTTTGAATAAACGAGGTATCTAAATAATGTCTATTACCTATAAACCATCCCGTAAAAAACGTAGCAGTAAACATGGTTTTCGCAAACGCATGAAAACGAAAGATGGTCGCGCCATTATTAAACGTCGCCGTGCCAAAGGCCGCAAACGTTTAACCGTCAGCGTAAAGAAAAAATAATGATTCGCTATGCTGGACTCATAACTAAATTCAGCAAGCAAGAAATCGATCAGTTATTTAAAAATAGCAAACGAATCTTCAGTAATGATGCGGCAACGATACTTGCAGCGCCACGAACATTAGATTTTGCCCGCGTTTTATTAGTTACTCCAAGAACTATCGGCAACGCTGTTATTCGTAATTTATTAAGACGGCGTTTAAAAAGTATTTTTTATCAAGAAAAGCTCTACCAAACGCTTACGCATGATATTGTGGTTATTGCCCGCAAACCACTCACCACGTACTCTTTTGAGCAATTGGAAGCCTTATTAAGAGATATAAAAGAATAATGAACAGGTTATCGAGCATATCAAGAAAATTTTTAATCGCACTTATAGAGACAACACGGCCACTGTTTGGATGTCGTGGTTGTTGTCGTTACACCGTAAGTTGTACCATATATGCTACGGATACCTTAGCTGATGAATCAACATCATTAATCAAAATTTTATGGCTCATTATAAAACGCGTTCTCTCCTGCCACCCTTTTCATAGAAATTAAAAATATAAAAAAAGGAATTTTAATGAAAAAAATACTTTTACTTTTTCTCTTTAATATCTCACTTAACGCAATGGAAAACCATAAAGGAATTGATCCATCATCGCCACAAAACAAACTTTTTAAACTCACTCGTCAAGGTCGTTTTAGACTTGCCGGTTCAGCAAATTTAGCAAATGAAGATAAATTACAAGAATTAGCTCAACAAAATGATTGCACACTTTATTTTGAAAATCGAAAAACCTATTTGAATGTTTACATACAAGAAACAGAAGGTACCACCGCTTTTCTCCAAAATCCAGAAGTTATGAACCTAATGCTCGTTTTGGTAATCAACCTTCATAAAAGAGGATAATCATGAAAACAATGTTATGTGCGTTGTTTCTTTTTTCTTCTCTTACAGCTATGGAAACAATTCCAAAAAAACATGCTCTCATCTGTATTGGCTTTATTTATAAAGAACAAGAGGGACAAATACCTGAATTAACCACCCTTCATAATATTCCGATACAACTTCGCCATGACCATCAATCACCACTGTTTACCTATGTTTACACAAATAAACCTCGCCAATTGCAAGAACTTTTCAAATCTCGCCATATCAAATTGTTTAAAAAATGTTCATAGCAACGTACCAGCCAGACGACTTAATTCACTTCGCTCACTAATATCAAGATAAACAGTTCCTGATAACGCTTGTCCTTTAAAGGCATTGCTCGCAACTACCAAGCCATTACTACTAAAATCTAAGTATGGCGAATCAATTTGATATGGATCACCAGAAAGAATAATTTTAGATCCTTCACCAACCCGTGTAATAATAGTTTTGACTTCATGCGGAGACAAGTTTTGAACCTCATCAATCAAGATATACTGATAAGGAATAGAACGACCACGCATATAGGTTATAGCCTCAAGACTAATTTTGTCTTCACGAATCATACGGTCAAGTGGTCGAAGAATATAATCTTGAGCATGTCGTTTGTGTTTTTTGCGATCTTTTCTTCTTCCAGATTCACGCGCTAATTCATCTAAATGATCATAATTACTATCACGACTGCTATCACGATCGGTATATACAGCCTGATGTGAAATAAGCTCCATATTATCATAAATAGGCTGCATCCAACTGTGTAATTTTTCATGAATATCACCAGGCAAATACCCAATATCAGGACCAAGCGGAACAACTGGACGAGCGACAAGCATCTTTTTGTAAGCATCTTCAATTAATATTTGATGCAATCCTGCCAAAAGCGAAAGAAATGTTTTACCAGTACCTGCAGGCCCTAATAAACAGACCAGGGGAATATCTTTATCCATCAACAAATCGATCGCCATTAACTGCTCAGGATTACGCGGTTCCAACGGCCAAACAAAATGCGGCGTTTGTACCGCTAAAAATTTTCGGTTACCTAAATAGCGAAAAATACTATAATTTGATTCATTTCCTTTGTTGTATAGCCATACAAATTGGTTGGCAACCAGCCCATATTCATCAATAAGATCGTACAAAAGTTTAGGTTCATTTTTTTTGAGTTCAATTGACGGAACAGCGATCTTGACCCATCCCTTATAAAATTCATCAGCAGTTACTCGACCCTTTAAATAATCTTCTGATTTAATTCCAAAAACATCCGCTTTGACACGCGCATTAATGTCTTTAGAAATAAAGTGAACATCATAGCCCTGCCGTTTCAAATAAACAGCAGCAGCCAAAATACCTTCATCACCAAACGCTTCACTCAACACAACATTTTTAAGCTCACTCCGCGGTGCAGCAACTATTGAAAATGTGCTATCATTATCAAGGTGAACTCCTTCATTGAGTGGTCCTAATTCACGCAATTTATCTAAACGACGAACCACTTCCCGTGCATTTTTTCCACGGTCAGAATTTTCATGTTTAAATCTATCAAGTTCCTCGAGAGCCATCATAGGAATTACAACATTTGATCCCTTAAATGAATATAAGGACATTGGATCGTGTAATAAGACATTTGTATCAAGTAAAAAAACCTTTTTTTCTTTTTTTACCATGTCACCCCTTATTTCAAAGTATCGTCCCAACCGTAACAATTATCAGATGAGATTGGCAACAATCAGAAGAAATGATATAATAAATTCGATAATTAGGCGAACATGCCGGGAAAGGTTAATTATGGAAATTAATGATATTTATAAAGTACGCCATTCAGCAGCTCATTTATTGGCCCAAGCAGTAACAGAATTGTTTCCCGGAACGCTCACTACTATCGGACCTGTTACTGAAGAAGGTTTTTTTTATGACTTTTTACCACCAGAAGGAAAAAGTTTCAAAAATGAAGATCTGCCTGTCATCGAAGCAAAAATGCGCGAAATAATTCAACGCAAGTTGCCGATTGAACAAAAAGATATTTCAAAAGAAGAAGCAAAAAAAATATTTAAAGAAAATCCCTATAAAATTGAATTGATTAACGAAATTCCTGATGAAACTGTTGGGCTCACCACGCAAGGTGAATTTAGTGATCTTTGTAAAGGTGGCCACGTTGCTAATACTAGTGAAATTAAAAACTTCAAATTACTAAACATTTCAGGATCCTATTGGAAGGCAAATCGCGAAGGACAAGCTCTTCAACGTATTTCAGGAATCGCGTTTCCAACTAAAAAAGAACTTGAAGACTATGAACGGCAAAAAGAAGAAGCCGCTCAATACGATCACCGAAAATTAGGTAGAGAACTCGATCTTTTTTCTTTACAAGAAGAAGGCATCGGTTTTCCATTCTTTCACCCAAAAGGAAAACAGATTCTTCTGGCGATGAGCAATTATATTCGCAAAGAGCTTGAAAAAGAAGACTATCAAGAAATTCAAACACCTATCATTTTATCGGAACACTTGTGGCATGAATCTGGTCACTATGACCATTACAAACCAAATATGTATTTCCTCAAAATAGATGAACAAGATTATGCCGTTAAACCAATGAACTGCCCAGGCAGTATTCTGATTTATAAATCACGACCACGTTCATATCGCGATCTTCCATTACGTTTATCAGAGTTTGGCTTAGTTCATCGCCATGAACTTTCTGGCGTTCTTCATGGATTATTCCGCGTTCGTGCTTTCACGCAAGATGATGCTCACGTTTATTGCACCACAGATCAAATTGAACCAGAAATTTTAAAAATTATTCAATTCGTTCAAAGAACCTACAAACATTTTGGTTTTGAAAATGTTCAATTTGTACTCGCCACAAAAGCCGAAGACGCTATGGGAGATGCAAAATCATGGGAGAAAGCTACCAACGCTCTCAAAAACGCTTTAACGACCGCCCACATTCCTTATAAAATTGACGAAGGTGGCGGTGCGTTCTATGGTCCTAAGATTGATATTCATATTAAAGATTCTATGGGACGATCATGGCAATTAGGAACTATTCAAGTCGACTTCTTTATGCCTAAAAACTTTGATATCTCATATATCAACAACCAAGGACAAAAAGAACAACCTATTATGATCCACCGCGCCATCTATGGTTCATTTGAACGATTCTTAGGAATTTTACTTGAACATTATAAAGGTAAATTACCATTCTGGCTCGCACCTATTCAAATTAAAGTTTTGACGATCTCAGATGATCAATTATCTTATGCGCAAGCCATCGTTGATAAACTCAAAGAAGAAAATTTACGCGTTGAACTATGCGAATCATCTGATCCATTACAAGCAAAGATCAAAGATGCACAACTTGAACAGATTCCTTGGATGTTGGTAATCGGCAAAAAAGAGGTCGAAAATGGTACAATAACCCTTCGACATCGTGATGGCAAACAAGAATTTGGGTTAACTCTCGATCAACTGATTCAAAAATCAAAAACCGCTTAAAAATTAGTTAATAATTCACTATTTAAAGAGCCTCAGAAATGAGGCTCTTTAGTTGTGTTTAATTTGCCATTTTCAGCTTTTTGAGATATAATAATTACAATTAGTGAATTTTAACGCTTAAGAAAAGAGAACTATGAAGTTTATTAAATTACTCATTATCTGTCTATTAGGTATCATGACCAATTATGGAATGAAACTATCAGGTGAAGCTTGTAGCAGTAAAGACGCTGATATTCATCCAGCCGTTATTTTAATCAATGATGCGTGTGATAACTTAAAGCTCATGCAAGATCCTGATTATAGAGCTGCAAATAGTCATTTTCAATTTCCATTTATGTTTGACGCCTTGATAGAACAATTACAACTAGGCGTGCACTCTCTACAAAGAGAAGTTGAGAAACATACAGAACAATTACCATTTAATCGACAAATAGGTTTGACCACTCAAAGATTTTTGAGTGAATTAGATACGATGACGACCAATTTATCAAAACTTGAAGATGATACTGAACCATTTGATATAAAATTAAACAAATTACTACAACTCAAAGAGACAATATTTAAATTTTTATCTAATATTAAGCCTTCTCATCAAGCACATAAAACATCTTTAATTAAAGAAACCCTCCAAGGCTTAACTCATTTCACACAATCACCTGAGGCACTTGAAGAGATAGTTCCTAAAGAACAGGATACATTTCAACTCAAGAATCTTATTCCAGCACTTACCAAAACAGGATTGGCAATTTTTCATAACGTTCAGCAAAAAAAATGTGAAGAAAAAACAGTAACAGAATTAACAGAAGAGACACATTCTATAGAAAATGCTTTAACGCCTATCACCCACTATACCTTAGAAGAAGCGGCTCACTTAACGAGTATTGCCGAAGAAAAAAGCCAAACTTTATTAGATAAACAAGCTGTTAAAGATCTTAGAGATGCTGCAAAATTTGTTGTTGAACCAGAAGCAACACCACTAACCTTATCGTTTGTACAAAAAATACCTACACTTTTTTTATCTTATCTTCCCGTACCAACTACAGCCATAGATACCTTAAAACGGCCAAAGGGATTTAAACCATCAGACATTGCACGTATAAGTGAAAAACTCGGCGAAGAATTTGATATAACACCCGAACAGCGAAAAAAAGCTAAAGAACACGTAGAAAGTTTTATCAAAAAAAATGAAGATACTATTACTTCTACAACAAAAAAATTCAACAACCTTTTGCAAAAAGCTAAAAAATCTATGTACACATTAACCATTCATGCTCAACAATCCCAACAAAAAGAGCGTGAAGAATTAGAATACTTTTCCAGACTTGGAAAAGCTAATAAACAGTGGCAAGACTTAAAAAGCACTCAAAAAAAATAATTTTCAAAACAAAAATTGAGTTAAAAATTT
Organism: uncultured Pseudomonadota bacterium; assembly: GCA_964414965.1. Lineage (GTDB taxonomy): Bacteria > Babelota > Babeliae > Babelales > UBA12409 > UBA12409. The sequence goes on along the minus strand of CAYPXP010000003.1, from coordinate 3,942 downwards.
TTCAATAAACAAGTCTTAGACACAATTATAAAAAACAAAAACAAATAACATCGCATTGCAATATTACCCTATAATCATCGTTTTCGAGTAATAAAAAAATTATTTTTACAATAATAACAACCATCTAATTACACGTAATGTGCAACAAAATTTTTAATTTTTAAAAAATTTTATTCAAAACCTTGCTTTTTTGTTACAAAATTCATTAATATAAAAGTGAGGAGTAAGTGGTAATTTAAATCTTCACAAAAGAGAAAGGATAGAAGATGGTAAAGAAAGCCACAAAAAAGAAGGTAACCAAAAAGGTTGCTAAAAAGAAAGTAGCCAAGAAGGTTACTAAGAAAAAGGTTGCTAAAAAAAAAGTTGCTAAAAAAGCCGCAAAGAAACCTGCTTGGTAATATAACTTTATAAAGTAAAAGCATTGAGCATTTATGTTCAATGTTTTTACTTTATATATAAACGATAAGGATAAGTGATGAAATCAAGAAAAAAAGCAAAAACTGTTAAAAAGATAGCTAAAAAACCTATGGCCAAACGCTCAGCACCTAAAAAAGCGTGTAAAAAACAGGGCTTTATTGAATTTGTTAAATGTATTTTTAAAGTTTAACACATTTGGGGATTAACGACTTTAACCTAACTTGTATATCTTTAGGTAATCGTGGCACAACTTGAACTATATTTTGACCAAGTTTTACAAGTAGCTGATTTGATTCTATCCAATATTTTCTTGGAAGAATTGCTTTCAGAGCCTTTTCTGTCTCTATAGGATTAGTTGTGCGAATCAATCCAAGCATGTTAGCTAATCGATGTACATGCACGTCAACACAAATAGCCGGAACATCGAAAGCTAATCCTAAAACTAAATTTGCTGTTTTCGGACCAATTCCTTTGATACTTCTCAACTGTTCAAATGTATTTGGAACTCTTCCATCAAATCGTTCGACAAGCTCCTTACTGACAGACTTAATCGTCCGAGCCTTTTGTCGATAAAAACCAATAGAATAAATAAATTTTTCTAAATCTACCAATGGCATAGAGATAAAATCTTGCGGTGTTTTTGCAACAAAAAAAAGTCTGCGTACAATTGGTAACGTTTTAAAATCCTTTGCACGCAGACTCAATAAACAACTTATGAGTAGTAAAAATGGATCTTTATGATATTCTTGCGCGACAACAACGCTCATTGTATCAGGAACGTCCTTTGTTGCTTTACGCAAAATATCTAATACTTTTACTGCCTCCGCTCTCGCACTTTTCGTCATTACAAATATCAAACTTAATTCAGTTGTTGAACATTGTATTTCGTGTTAAACTTAAATTAAAAGTTTGGTGGAATAACGAGAATAAGAGCAACAACTGACATCAGCATAAAGTAACATTTAACCATCATCTTATTCATAGCATTTCCTTAATGTAATAAGTTAAACAATTCCACTGTAAGTATAAACTACTCGTAGCGAAAATCAAATGGCATTGAACGTATGAATTTCATAACATTTTTCGGAAATTATCAATTATTGTTCGTTATACAGAGCACCGCGCTTATTTTTAAAGCTTCTATTCTTTACTTTTTATTGAGCAAAGGGTTACATGAACTCAAGTCTAAACAAAAAAAATCATTTTATTTATTACTGCTGATTTTATTTGGCTCTATTTTAGATGACTTTTCCTGGATTGTTAAATTAGGACATCTGTTATTCATTCCTCAGTTGCCCTATTCATATGTTGCATTACTTATTCGTATTGGCTGGGTCTTTACCCTAGTCACGTGGCAATCGTTAGGGCTCTTCTTAGAAAGCCTTGTCGACCCTGATAAAAAGACAGGCCTACATCAAAAGATCTTTTTTATATGTTCCTGTAGCATTATTCTCTATTATTTAAAATTTATTATAGGTGACTTTACGATAACAAATCCTAAAGCAAAATCCTTAGCAGAGTTTCAATTGATGAGCCTTTCGGTTTTATACTGCATCATTTCAATTATCCCAAGTGTTATAATCGTTTTTAAAAAGCTAAAAACATCTATTCCTCGTATCATCAAAAAACAGACACATATATTTATGCAAACGATTATTTTTCCGCTTACGCTTACTGAATTATATTATTTTTTAAATACAGCTTATATGCCAAATGTCATCACTGCCAGTTATGCCATAACAGCCATGACGACTATCTTGACAACTTATGCTATTTATTATTGCGCTCGCAAAGTTGCTAACATTCGCTTTTTGAATATTGGCAATCATGTTCATGAAGCGCAAAAGCTGAGCTTAGTAGAAAATTTCAAAGAAATTCTTGATCAATTAAATAATATTGAAAGTTCACCAGAACTGACTAATTTAACAAAAACGTTTTTCAAGCAAGCGTTTAACATACCTATGGGCCGCACCCAAGTATTTTTTAGAATATCACATCAGCCTACTGAATATTTATCGATTCCTCCTTACGTCGAACATTTTATAGCACAAGAATCTTTTGCAAGTGAATTACTCCCTTTTTTATTAAAAAAGAAAATTTTAATTTATGACGAACTTGAATTTAGTAATTTTTATGAAAGAACCGAAATAATAGACAAATTTTTAATTTTCATGCGTCAACTTAATGCCGATTTATTCGTACCTATTTACGATCATACAAAAATTATCGGCTATATTATTGTTGAACGTGATGCGCGCATAAATGAACTTTATAGTGATCTTGAACGAGATGAAATTGTGGTGTTTGCAAGCTTTGCAGCCAATATTATCCATCTACTACAAAATCATAAAATTGAAAATATCTTATCCTGTAAACAAACGCTCAAAGAAGAACTCTATCAAAAACATCAAGAAATTAATCAATATAAAGAGAGTCTTCATCTATTTTTAGAACAATCTGAAGATAAAAAAATCGGTATTATGTTTTATAAAAATCGTAACTTTGTTTTCGCCAATCAAGATGCCAAAGATTTGATCATCATTAATCCCTCAACTCAAGATGGACATCCATTAACCCAAGAACTAAAAAAACTAGTTAAAAATGTCTTGCTCTATCAAACTGCTCAAAATTGCTGTACCTATAATGAAAAAGGGAAGCGGCTCGTTATCAATGCTATACCTAATCTCGACTCCAATACTATTATTATTACTATTTATCCACCACATATCTCAGATATTATTCAAAAACAACTTACCAATCTCAAAGACCCCTCTGAATGGGATTATCTTTTATATTTAGAAACAACTAATGCTGGACACCTCATTAATCAAGCAATTCCAGGATCAGGAAAAACTTTATTAAATGTAAAAATTAAATTACTTAAATGTGCTTTAAGCAAAAAAACATTATTATTAAAAGGCCCTGAAGATGATCTTATTTCCACCGTTGAACTTATTCATCACATCAGTATGCGCGAAAATTTAATTATACTTAAACTAGAAAATATAAATAAGGACGAACAGCTAGCGGTTAAACTCTTTGGTATAAATTCCCTTTTTGGCAGCAATATCAACCAGCCTCTATTTGAAAAATTCAATAATAATGGCACCTTATACATACAAAATATCAATCTAATGGATCTTGAAACTCAAAAATATCTCGCTGATTATCTTGAATATGGCTATTATCGCCCTTACAAAAGTGAACACTATATAAAAAGCGATGTTCGTATTATTTGCTCTACTCATCAAGATCTTTTACAACTTGTTCAAGAACAAAAATTTCTTCCCGAATTATTTGAAAGATTACAACAAACATCTGTTACACTGCCATCCTTACTCAATTTAAATGATGAAGAGCTCTATGAATTAGCCGATTTACTTACGACACAAAATATACAGGATGAAGGCGCTAAAAAAATTCTTGCGCTTACTTCTAATGAAAAAAACACTCTCATAAACAAAAACTCTGTTAGTTTAAAAAAATTTAAAGAATATGTTCATCATGTTCTTAAGCAAAAATCAA
>CAYPXP010000002.1:0-22984 GCA_964414965.1 uncultured Pseudomonadota bacterium | reverse complement strand
CAAAACTTCCTTTAAAAGTTCACTTTATTTCACGCCCAATCCACTTTCATAACAAACGCCTCTTTTTGCACTCTTTAACCTTTTTTTATACATAAAGCATTGCTTTTTGTATTTTCTATTTGTTAATTTTAACATTAGAAAACAAAGGAGCGTTGATGAAAATTTTATGGTTAACCATATTTTGTATCTCGATAATAAAAGCGGTTGACGATCCCCTTATCTTTTCGCCACTTTCTAACAAATGTAAACGTATTTTTAATAACTGTTTTGAACAATGTTCTCAACAATTATATAAAAATCAATGTCCACAAAAAAAGGCTTGTTTAAAACACTGTGACTATAAGCTCATTAAATCAATGCGACCTGAAAGATGTTATAGAAAATGCGCTCAAATACCATGTCGCTCACAAGCTGACTGCACCCAAGATTGTTTTCAAAAGACATCTGTCGGAAAATGTATTCATCAATGTCAGAAGGCAACCGATAACTGCGCCGCTGAATGCGTTGAAAAAGAAGATAATTTTGAATGCCTTAATTGTTGCTATAACCAAAAACAATTGTGCATTGAAAAGTGTTGTAAATGATTTTTGACCAAATAGATCCAAATAAATGTGAACAAGTTAAAACGATGTAAGAAACATTGCAATACCAGCATTAAAGAAGCTCAATGCGCTCTATAAAAAATTTCAGGCGACGATAATCAGTACTTGTTAACAAACAGTATTGTTCAATAAAATCAGCCAACATTGTATTGAAAAATGTCCTTTGTTTAACAAAACTCAATAACGCTAACAATAATTCATCAAGCCCATCAATCTGATGAGCTTGGGCAAAAATAAGATGCAAATATGAATGTTCCCTTAAAAACAGAGCTAATTCATCATCATCTATAAAACGAACAAATGAATGCAATTTTGATGGAATTGGCGCACAACGTTGATAAACACGATCGCCCTCTTTATACCCCAAAATTAATACCGAAAAAAATGTTTTTAAAAAGGCAAAAATTTGAGGCTGCTCTTTTTGAAGCTCCTCTTCAGTTCGTTGATAGCTGTGAATTTGGCGCATCGGATCATCAGAGGCCACATAAACTTGATAAACAATACCATATATAATTAAGTCTTGTTGTTCAACAACTACCAAAGACCCATATTGCGGAACCTTATTACTATCCCAACATTGCGCCTTGTATCTTGGCAGAGAGCTCTCAATTATCTCAGCAAAAGAGTGCAATTTGCTGCTCATATTCATCCCCTTGCATCTCTTTTAGATCCTTTAAAAAAGTATTTCTATGTATAATGGAGCGTCCTTCAGTAAAAATTGAATGACGATGAATGGTCGTTGCATACCCCTTATGCTGAGCTAACGCATACCCAGGAAAAATCTTTTCATAAATATTCATCAATTCATCTCGCTTCACTTTTGCCAAAATTGATGCTGCCGCAACTGATACTGATTGTTGTTCAGCAAAAGGAATACTTACTATGTCACAAAACTGTAATGGACCATCAGTAAAAGACAAAGGCATAGCATCGACTACAATTTTTTGAGGCAATTGAGGCAACTGGGACATCAAATGCATAACAGCTCTGCACATCGCAATTTTGGTAGCTTGATAAATATTATAACAATCAATCTCATGATGACTCACAATGCCATAAGCATACCAACTATGTGTTTTTATCCATTTTGCCGCACGAACTCGCTGATCATGACTTAATAATTTAGAATCTTTTAACAATGGAAATACTTTTTTTGGATACAAAACAACTGCTGCGGTAATAACTGGCCCTGCCAGACAACCGCGTCCTACCTCATCAATCCCACACAAAAGACCACCTCTTTGCCACGCCTCTTTTTCAAAGGTTACCTTTGCTCTTGGAATTCTTTTACGTTTCTTTATGTTGATGTTTTTTTCCATTTGACAAGTTTAAAAAAAAGTATAGACTATATATTATAAGTTAGTTAGCAGTTTAAACCATATTGAAATATTTTACAAAAGGTACAGGAGACGCGAGAATGAAAAGTTCAACAGCACTCCGCGTGAAAGAATTATTGCGCGAAAAAGGGTGGACTACCAAAGTTTTAGCAGAAAAAACTGGTATGTCTGAAAGTTATTTAACCCATATAAAAAACGGAACAAGACGTTGGAATGAAGATTCGTTACGTAAATTGGCTTCAGCATTTGAAATCAATCCGATAGATCTCTTTATTCATCAACGCAAACGAACAGATGATATTGATAAGAACATTAAAATGCCTGAAAAGGCTGGTGTAGAACTCAATGTTCAAGCAGTTCCAGTTGTTGGTGATATACCCGCAAATCCTTCACCTTATAATAATCAATTAGTACAAACAACAACCGGTCATAAAGATGAATTTGTTCCAGTTTTCAACAATACAGATAATAATATGTTTGCCTATTATGTTGACAACAACTTAATGGCACCAACCTTTGTTAAGGGTGATATGTTAATCATTTCTCCTGAAACATGGGCACGCTCTGGTGATATAGCGGCAGTGGAATACGGAAACGAAACACTGACACGTATCATTACTCGTGTTGCTTACACGGATGACTTTGTCGTATTAGAATCAATCAATCAAAAGAGTGCACCTATTGCATTGGTTCGCGGCAAAGATCATTTCCGTATTATCGGACGCATTGTCGAACGCATACAAAATTTACTCTAAGTTAATTTTATAACAAAAAAGACCCGATTTTAAAATCGGGTCTTTTTTGTAGAAAGAATCTTACTTATGTGGCGACCCCACAAAACATTCAGCAATATCCAATAAATGGCCTTCTTGTTCAGGCTCATGAGTTTGAACCAATCTCAACAAAGTGTTAAATGAAATGCCGGCTTGGCGACAAAAATCATTTAAATTCCCTTCATCTAACATTTGAGAAGGAACCATAAGTGGCAAAAACTGGGCAGCTCTACTATGAGTTGATCGTTTGCCAATATCATGAATAATGGCTAAATAAGCTGCAACAAGCGGTCGTTTATCAAAGAGCTCTTCTATACTTTTCTTTGCTTCATGATAAACCTCTTGATCACTTTTTGAAGCTAATTTTTCATCAGAAAGCGATTCTATTAGCCCTTCAGTGCCACGTCCAACCATTGCGTCTATAGATAAAATATTACTTAATAAAAATAACGTTAAAATTCCCTTGTTCATTACCTTGCCCCATCTTAAGTTAATACAATTAGATAACGTAATTCTACTCAAATCGCTTATTTTGGCAATTTTTGTAAAATTTTGGTATAGTAAAAAGGACTAAATAACGTAAATGGTTTACGTTATAACGTTATCCTCATAACGTTTCCACTTAGTAGGAGTTTTATGCAAACACAACGCTACGAAGCGCTCATCTTAACTATTCCTGAAATAACTAATGATGAGGCTCGCGAAATCGAACAAGTTCTTGATAAAAAACTTCAAGAACTTAAAGGCAAACTGGTCTCTTATGACCGGTGGGGAAAATATCAACTCGCCTATAACATTAAACGAAATGAATATGGCGTTTATTTCCTAGCTCGCTTTGAAGTTCCTTCCGATAAAAAGGCCGAAATCGTCAAAGAAATTCAAAATCTCTTTGATTTAAAATTCAATGAAACAATCATGCGCCATTTAACTGCATTCCTCGACAACAATGAACCGCTTGATTACAAACGACCTCAATCACTTGAAGAAACACCTAAAGATGTCGACCAATTTCTCAAAGAAAATAAGATGGCCGGTTTTTCCCAAAGAAGAAACTATTCTTTTGACAATAGAGAAAGAACACGTTCAACAAGAGAAACCCCTTCAAGAGATTCTGAATCATCACATTCGAGAGAGGAATAATTATGGCAAAAAAAATTAAATTACGTATGAGTTCAAGACTTCTTAAGAAAAAAGCTCGTCGTGCATCTTTTTCAGGAAGCAAACAATGTCGTTTTAAAGAAAATGCAGAACTAGCTCGTGAAATAAATTATAAAAATGCAGATTTTTTGAAACAATTTCTTACCGAACGTGGTAAAATTTTACCAGCACGTATCTCCGGAACAAGCACACGTTACCAACGTTTATTAGCCAACGAAATTAAAAAAGCGCGTAGCATGGCACTCTTGCCTTATACACGCGTTGGATAATTTAAATTAATAAAAAAGAGCTGTCTTTAACAAGAGAAAAAATATCTTTTTGTTAACAATAGCTCTTTTTTAACATAGATGTGACAATGAAATATAAAATTATTGTATCATATGATGGAACTGATTTTCAAGGTTGGCAAACCCAAATAAATGGGTCTACCGTTGCTGGCACATTAGAAAAAACATTCTTGTCAGTTTTTAAAAAATCTATACGATTACTTGGCGCATCACGAACCGACGCTGGCGTTCATGCCCTAGGTCAAACAGCTTCATTTACCGTCGATTTAGATATCAATCCTCAACAACTACAAACCGCTTGGAATAATAAGCTACCAAAATCAATCGCTATTTTAGATGTATCTCACGTTAACGAAGATTATAACCCCCATGCTTATGTTAAAGAAAAAACATATGAATATACGTTTACAACTAAGCGTCCTTTGCCTTTTGTAGCACGTTATCAATGGTTCTATCCATGGCCATTTGAACAAGATAAACTCAAAAAAGCTTTGCAACTTTTTATCGGCACTCATGATTTTCGCAGTTTTTGTTCAGGAACTGACCATAAAAGCACGATTCGCACCATTATCGATATCAGTCTTAAACAGATGGATGACACTACTTATACCATCACTTTTAAGGGACCAGCATTCTTGCGCTATATGATTCGCCGTATAACGGGAGCCTGCCTAGAAATCGCATCTCGATCAACGCTAACGATTTCCTATCTTCAATCAATCAAGGACGCCCTCAACCCTGAACACACCCTTCCATCAGCTCCTGCTCGTGGACTAGTACTCAAGTCAATCACATACAATAAACAAGTTTAAAACTTAGAAGACATTATTAAGTACGGTATCAATTGGAAGCCAGTCCTGAGCACCGGTATCAAGCCAAACCGTATGTAAAAGCTGTCGGGTACTTGGATCAAAATTTAATCTTAATCCTTTGTATTCAACATCATGCATGTTTTCAAAATAACGGGTAATAGACTCTTGTGTTATTTGCCCTTTTATATTTTTTATAGCTTCAAACAACACACATCCTGCCACATATCCTTTAAGACTATCGGGATCCATCCTTGCACCAGGTGTATAACGACTGATATCTGATTGATATTGCTGAGCTATGAGAGATTGACCTTGAGGGTTTGGAAAATCTTGTGCCATAATTACTGATAATCCCCGTAATTTTAATGATTCACGAAATCCCTCAGTTAAAGCACTAATCGATAATAACGAAACATCAGCAAGGTACTTTAAGTCTATTTTACGAATTAACGCTTCCGCTGCAACACGAATCGCAGAAAAAAGTATCGCTGAAGGCGCAAATTCTATAATCTTTAGTGCAGCTTCATCAACATTTAAAGTTCCAAGGGGGTAGGTAACCTCTAAAATATCGCTACTTGGAACCTTGTATTTTTCCATAAGTCTTTTTTTCGCTTCATCACGTGCGGAATAGCCATACACATCATTTTGATAAAAAATAGCAATTCTACGCTTTTGCAAAACATTCACCGCATAATCTACTAGAGCATTCGCTTCAGCTATAAATGACTCCTGCAAATTAACTACATTTTTAAGATTCGCCTTACGCAATAAATTAACGCCAGTATAAGGAAAAAACATTGCCATGTTTCTTTTTTCTAAAATAGGCAATATTATTTCTAATGTACCGCCACCAAAGCCTTCGATAACATTGTCAGTCTTAAAAATATCATTGATATTGATAACTGCTTCTGAGGCTTTCATTGGACTATACTGCCCGTCTAATGCAACAAACCTCAAAAATTTATTATTCCATCCCCCATGCTCAATATTCTCTTTATTAAATGCTAGAGAAAGGCCACTTCGTAAAGCCTGGCCAATGTTCATCGCAGGTCCTCTTAAATCTAGATAGGACCCAATAACCAGTTCATCACCATGATCAATGGCTGGAGCAGTAATAGGAGGTAAATAGTCTTGAGGAGCACTCAAGAGAGCCGTGAACTGATCTTGAGTTAATACCTGACCAGTTAGAAAATTATAAAAGTCAGTCTTAAACCCATCTTTTTTATACGCATCTTGATAACAATGAGCAAGGCCCCAATTATAACCATTTTGAGCCATTTCTAAAATACAAAATGAGTCGTTAGAGAAGTCATATAAACTTTTTGAGGTATAAGTGGGCGATGAAAATACAAGCCAAGTAGTTACGCCAGATTCTGGTTCACAAAATGCAATACCTTTAATTGGTCTATAAACAAATTCAAAATCAATCGATTTTAATTGCGTTGTAATCACATTAGTTGGTGCCATACGCATCTTTTCAAAGCCCAATAAAGAAAACAACAGAGACCGAGTCTCCTTATGGCGATCTACATAGTCAATTTCTACCTTATTCAAGAGCTCCTCAAAAAATGTATCTAAAATTTTTACTGCCATATCTTTTTTATTAGAAGATAACTTCATATCCAATTCACGATAGGTACTAAAATTGTGCCAATATCCATCCTTTTCATGTTTTCCTTGCAAATAAATAACCTGTTTAGGATTGGCCAAAATTAATTTGAATATAATTACTAATACCTCTAAACTATAGGCCGCCCTGCCAATTGCATCTCCTAAAATAATTATCGTACAATAAGGGCTTAACTTAAAATTATCATCAATAATCAATCTCTTCTTTAACTCTTCCAGTGTACGCACAAAAGAATGAGCAGCTCCTTGCAAATCACCCCATATAATATAGCGTTCGCGAGGTTTCGCCGTTAATTTCGTTGCACTTTTCTTATTCTCTTTTTGTTCATTAGATACTAGCTCAAGTAGACTTAAAAATTCATCTTGAGGCCAACCTATTTTTGCAGGAAAATTAAACAAACCTCTAAAAGTGTTTAAAAATTTATCTTTTATAGACAAACCCATCATTGTATACGTACTAAAGGTTGGATTTAAAGGATTAGCCTTTTTGTAATTATCAGGCAATGGAAATTCCTCATAACGCTTAATAAAATTGCTCATTGTTGATAAATTGGAAAAAAAAGGACTGCTTTCAAGTCTAAACAAAAAACAGATTAGCCATATACCATATATTTTCATATCTCATTCCTTATTAGGATCTGACAAACAACAAATAATAAAACAAAGAGACTAATGCCACATTAAAAAATAAGGTCAAACCCATCACTACAACTTTTAAATACTTACTATCGAAATAAAACGCTAATAATGGAAAAATAAAAGAAATTAAAGATACTATAAGCACATAAATATATAAATAGTCTGATATGGTGAGATAGCTAACTTTTGGGGCTAAGCTTTGAATAACAAATCGATAAGCAAGAATAGCAGCCATGTTACCTATGGCCGTACTATATGTCCAATGAAGGGACTCATCTTTTCTCAATGATGAAAGATACGTCTGAATAATAGAAATTAAAGAAATATAAAACATAATAAGAAGCGGAATGATAATAGTTAAAACAACCCCCAATCCATTTTTTTGCAACTCCAACATAAAAGTGACTTGCGGATGTTTTTCTTTAAATCCCATTTTATTTTGTAAAACAGGTGTTTCACCATAAACAACAGACTTATTTTTGTAATCCCATCCACCTGGAATCATAATTTGAGGAGAAACAACAAAATCGGATTCGGAAATTTGATAAATAGTCTCTGATGGAAATAAGGATAAATTAGTTAAGGTAAAATAAATGCGATGATCATCAAAAGGAAACATAGCATAATCAAGCTCACTTGAAAATCTAACTTTCACTAAATATTTAACCAATAGAAGTCCATTACTCAATTTTACATCTGGAGGAGATTTAAAAAGAATCTCGCCACCAGAAAAACTAAATTTATCAATTATATCCAGAGACAAGCGATCTGGATCATATTCAAACCATAGTAAACCTGCAACCTCAAATTTTCTTTCTTCAAGCTCTACTACAGGAACTGATTGAAGTATAAAGCCAGTTTTGATTATAAAAAAAGTACTTAATGTTTTCGAGACCATTTGAGGAATAATAAAAACATTTTCCGGTATTGGATCTGTTACTTTTAACTCATTAACCTGAGTTATAAAAATCATAATAAAAATCAGTAATAGGGAAGAAAAAAATGAAAGATTACCAATAAAAAAATTTTTTTGAGCAAATTTGAAGAGAGTCTTCATAATACTCCTTTTTATTTAGCTTTCCTTAAATTATCTCAAATCTCATAGAAATGAAAGATTAATAAAAGAAATTAATTTTTCGCTTTAGAACTTATTTTTTGATCTTATTTGGATAATCAGTTATTACACCATCAACACCCAATTTAAGTAACTTTTTTTGATCAGATATTTTATTAACCGTCCACGCATAAACCTTTAAATTTCTTGCATGTGCACGCTCCATGAAAGATGGGGTAATTAATGGATAATGCATCATGATAGCTTGAACGCCAAACTGCTGAGAAAACAATGTATAGTCTATAGGTAAACGTTCAAAAATTAATCCTGTTGATATAATTGACAAAGCTTCTTGAAATGCAAACAATTCATAAAAATTAAATGAAGTAACTAAAAAATCATCTGGTTGCCATGCCCTATTTAAATAACGCCTTAATAAAAGAGCTACAGCTTTACCGGTCCCTTCACCTTTCAATTCAATGTTAATTTTACAACGACGATTAATAAATTGAATTACTTCTTCCAGCGTTGGAATTTGTTCTTTCTTATCAACTAACAATTTCCTCAATTCTGCTAAAGTAAAAGCATCTACATGCCCTTCGGCACCAGTTAAACGTTCTAAAGTATTATCATGAAAAACAACCAAATGCCCTGATTTGCAAATATGAACATCTAATTCCACCATATCAACATGATATTTTAACGCTTCCTTAAATGAAGCCAATGTGTTTTCAGCACTTAAACCCCTCGCACCACGATGCCCAACAATAATCGTATTTTTATAACCTTGACCACTATCCATCATACAAACTCCATACAATATACTTAAAGTAAGATATACCCTCATTTCCCCTACCCCTGTTATCTTCTTTAGACTTATACGGACATGAAATAAAAAAACAATATTTTTTAAAAAACTTGCAGCAAACAGCTATTGAGCCTAAAATTTTAAGCAAGTCCCTTAAAATAACCTTTTAATTTAGAGTTGATATGAAATTCAAAAAATACATAATTGTGGTCACAATCTTTATTGTAATGATCTTAACCATTTCAATAAACTTGCTTAAGTGTTCGCCTGAACCGATTAAAGATTATAATCCCAAACGTGATTATCAAAACATTGTGCAAAATTTTAAGGACGACAATTTTTGGCTTGTTGAAGAAGGTCTTAATCTCGATTTTGACTATATACTTAACACCCATTCCCCCAATAAACATCCTCAATACAAAGGAAAACTCAAAATAAAAGTTTTATTAGATCATGGCAAATTTGCTGGGTTCATAACGTATTATAAAAAAAGTTATTATAGAGGCTTTATTCAATTTTTATCAGTAAGTAAAAATTTTAGAGGTAAGGGTTACGGCAAAAAATTAGTCCAATACGCCATCAAGGATCTTTTTAGCATGGGATGCACCCAAATAGGTATTACCACACGACTCATTAATAAATGGGCAAGAAATATCTATACCTCATTAGGCTTTAAAGAGACTGGTCATGATGAAATATTTATTGATTATGCAATCGCGCGATCACAAGCTCCGGCTTAATACTGACGTATGATTAGCCGGCCTTATATGAGTCATGTGCATAAACTCTTCAATTTGGTCACAATATTCATTGAATAAAATATTACACGTATCAAATGGCTTATTACCATCAAGTACTAATACTGGAATAAGTTCTAATTCAGGCGCAATGTCTCTTTTATGAAGTAAAAAATTATCATGAATAGAATTAAGTTGCTTGAGATATTCAAGAGTAATACATTGCTCACCTGAACGATTACGCTTCTTTATTCGTTCAAAACAAATTTGTGGATCGGTTTTTAAATAAATAAAACCACAAGGAAAACGACATTTACCATGCATTAAAAAAGTAAACCACTGTTTATATATTTCCCATTCAATTGAAGACATTCCGCCACTATGATAACTATTATGAGCAAAACAATAATGACCTGAATAAATAGAACGTTCCAATAAACGATAAGGATTGGACTCTTGTTGTTCTTTCAAATGTTCTTTAACGCGACATGCCATAGCATATGTTTCTAATGAAAAAGCCCAACGAGGAATATCTTGATAAAAATTACCAAGTAACGATTGGCCTGTTTCTTGTTTGTGCCAAGCATTAACTGGTTCAAAAACAGTTTCGATATCAGAGTCAGCTTCTTGAATTTTTTTTAACAAAGTAGATTTGCCGGCCCCAATATTACCTTCCAAAATATACATGGGTATTCTCCATGGATCTTAATTAATACGATCACCTATCACTTTTATTAAGTATAACGAAATAAATATAAAGAAGCACCTCAAATAATAATGCGTGGTAACAGTGGATTTAATGGCGGCATTACCTCATACTCAATCACATTCATTTTTTGAGCTATATCTTTTAAACGAAGCCCGGACTTATTCCCTATTACGGTTACTTCATCGCCAATCGTTGCTTGCGAAACATCAGTTACATCAATGGTTGTCATATTCATACCTACACGACCAATAATAGGAACAGCAACATCATGCACCGACATAACGCCCGTATTTGATAAACGGCGATCATAACCATCATAATAACCGACCGCAACAATTGCTAAACGCATAGGCTTAATAGTCTTAAATGAACGGGCATATCCTATAGGTGTTCCTACCGGAACATTACGAATAGCAATAATACGAGATTTTACCGTTAAAACTGTTTGCAATTCAAACCCTGGAACTATTTCTTGAGCATCCCGATAAAAACGCTCATCTTTATACGATCCATACCAAGTTCCTCCACAACGAACCATGGTAAAACGAGCATCTTTAAAGCGCAAAGCACCAGCAGAGTTAGCCATATGAACAAAGGGAAGATGAAAATTGTGCTCTTTTAGTTGCATCAATAAGCCGTTCATTCGAGCTATTTGCAACTCAGTAAATGATGTGTCAAAAGAATCTGATTCTGCAAAATGTGAATACATTCCAACAATAGAGATAAACTTATTCTGTGATAAATAAGTGGCAACTTCCAAGACCTCATCAGGCGAGAACCCTAAGCGCGCTAGACCAGTATCAACTTTCAATTGTACACGCACCATCTTTTGAAGTGTTAAAGCTTGAGTATAAATCTCTTTTGCCGTCTGCCAATCATAAACCAACAGATCAATTTCATGTAAAATACCGTCAGCAATTGATTTATCATAACCACCTAAAATTAAAATTCTTTTTGTTATTCCCGCCTCTCGTAAACGCAATGCATCACTTAATAAGAAGACGGTTAAATAGGAAACATGCTCATATTCTTGGCACAAATGACCAACTTCAATGAGACCGTGCCCATAAGCATTTGATTTTAACACTACAGCCATGGCAACATCTGGACCAATCAACTTTTTAAGCCAATATCCATTGGAAAAAAATTGCTGCTTATTGAGCTCAAGCCAACAGCGATACTGATGATTTTTTTGTATAGGGGCATATAAAAAAGGCCCAGTCGATTCTGGGCCCTGATTCTTTATAATGCCGATATTATGCAGCTGATGCAACATTTATTTTTTTACCTTTCTTTTGAGGAATTCTTGGAAATTTCAATTCCAAAACACCATCTTTATAATTAGCCACCATTTTTTCTAGTTCACAAACTTGATGTGGCAAAGATTCAACCTTAGTTGATTCTGAAAGAGCAACTGATTTAAAAGTTGCCTCATCTTTATTATTTTCATCAACTGCTTTTTGTTTTATAATCTCTTTTTTAAAAGAGAGCCCAAACATGCGTCCATTTTGAACATAAAATATTGCTTTGCCATCTTTAATTGAAACCGACCCATTTAAAGAATTACCTTCAGCTTCAATATCAACATCTTTGTAATCTAAATCACCTAAATGTAGCTTAACAGTCACAAATTCATCATCAGAAGAAATTTCAACTGTTTTTTTTGCTGGAGTAACCTTTTTTTCATCTTGTTTACCTTGCGCAAGAAGCTCATATTCTGGGAAATTATTCATGTAATTTTCGATAGCTTTGAACCGTTTTTCAAAGCTATTCATTACTTCTTTAATCTCCTTGAACATGTGATCAGCATTTCTTGCTGAAAGAGGGGCGCCCCATAATAGAAGGGCGCTTAACAACAGTTTACGCATATTCACCCTTTCCTTTTTGAAGGTTTACTTTATGCTAATGATTATACCATAAAAAAAGTTAACGAAAAGAACAAATACCATAGAAATTTATGAAACAGACTGAAATTGTTTTTGGAATCCATCCTGTCATCGAATTGCTTAAAGCAAAAAAAAGGAAAATTACCACACTCTATACTACCAAACCAGAGCCTAAGGCTTTTAAACAAATAAAATCATACTTTCCTTTATATCCATTCAAACTTGTTTACAAGTCACGACAAGAGCTCAATTCACTCCTCGGAACAAACGATCATCAAAGCATCGCTGTTATCACCACTCCACTGCAAATACGAAAAAAAACTTTCGAACCATCAAAACAGCAGTTTATTATCTTATTAGATGGTATTCAAGATCCACGTAATCTAGGTGCTATTTTACGCTCTACATACTGCACCGGCTTTCAAGGCGTTATCATAACTCAAAAAGGAAGCGCTCCGCTCAACGCTATTACACAGAAAGCCGCCGCCGGTCTGGCAGAACATTTAGATATTTATCTTGCTCCATCGGCAGCCGCCGCTGTTCAAGCGCTCAAGCAAGATGGTTATCATATTTATATTTCTGCCTTAGAAAAAAACGCCCAAAATGCAACTACCATCACTTATGAAAAACCTTTATGCTTAGTCATCGGCAGTGAAGGAATTGGCGTTTCAAGAGATATTTTAAATAAAGGACAAGCAATAATCTTGCCGCAACGGACTATTGATATTTCTTACAATGCCTCAGTTGCCGCCGGAATATTAATGTTCTTCATTAGTCAGCAGCAAAAGGTATTAAATTCTTTTTAACTTTTAACCACATTTCAACACATAAATTAAGGAAAGCCCTCGGTTTTTTAATTTCACTTTGATCTTATACTTTAAATTATTGACTTGGCATCAACAAAAAAGGTAATACTAGAGCAAGGTATAGTAGAGTTTGTGGGGGGAATCATGATCAAACAAGGACTTAAGCTTCTGGTATTATGTATACTATCTATTGCATTATATTATGCATTCACCTCTTTTGAATATCGCGCCGTCACGTTCGAAAACATACATCTACAATGCTCACCAACTATCGCTGAAGAAACGCTTAATAAAATTAAATTATTTTGTGAAAAAAATGCCTCATTACACCGTCCACACAACTGGCTGAGCCAGTTGCAAAAAGATTTTCCTATCATTAAAAATGTTCGATTAGCAAAAGAAAATAACACTTTAACTATTAGTGTCGACCCTCATAGTTGCAAAGCCATAGTCAATAACGAAGTATGTATAGCATATGATGGATCATCCTATCCATTAAAACAATTCAATGATGCGTTGATGCAGCAAATTCCAACAATAATAACTTCTTCTCAGGTGACGCCTGACTGTATCAATTTTATTAAAAATATAGCACCAGAGATTTTAAACGATTATAACATTAGTTGGCATTCGCCATATGAAATTTACCTTCAACCTCATGACGCCTTATTTAAATTTCTTATACGTCATGATCATATACCAAATTATTATTATTTAACGTTAGGGGCCGCAATTTGCAACAATGATGAATCCAAAAAAAATAACATTATAGATATACGCTTTAATGATCAAATTATTCTATTCGCAAATAGGGGGAAGGGAAATGGCAAAGGTATTTTTAGATAATATCGTGGTAGCCCTTGATGTGGGAACCACAAAAATATGCGTAATTGTCGCTAATAAAAAAAGCGACGGAACCATAGACGTTTTGGGCGTCGGTAAATCGCCTTCATACGGTTTAAAAAAAGGAGTCGTTATCGATATCGCCAAAACCGTCGAATCATTAAAAACTGCTATTCAAGAGGCCGAGTTAGTTTCTGGACGTCCAATTGAAATGGCAACAATCGGCATTTCGGGAAATCATATTAAGGCATTCAACTCTTATGGCGCAGTACCGATCAAAAAAAAGGAAGTTCAAAATGCTGATATCGCCAATGTATTAGAAGCTGCAAAAGCAATTGCTATTCCAGAAGGGCAGCAAGTGCTCCATGTATTACCTCAATACTTTACTATTGATGGGCAAGAACATATTTTATATCCTCTAGGCATGGCCGGCATTAGACTCGAAGCACAAGTTCACATCATCACCGGATCCATCGCTTCAGTTCAAAATTTAATTAGCTGTTGTCAAATGGCCGGAATTAAGGTGAGCGATGTTGTTTTAGAACAACTCGCTTCAGCTCAAGCAGTCCTCTCATCTGACGAACGTGAATTGGGTGTCGGCGTTCTTGATGTTGGTGGCGGCACATCAGATTTCGCATTGTATCAACATGGTAGTATTCGCCACACAATGGTGTTGCCAGTTGCCGGCAATCAATTTACCAATGATTTAGCAATCGGGCTTCAAACAACACTTGCCGAAGCTGAACGCGTAAAAAAAGAATATGGCATGAGGATTCAACAACAAGACCAATTAATCACTATTCAAAAAATTCATGATCTTGAAACAAAGATGGTATCACAAGCACAACTTATTCATATTTTAAAACCTCGCGCTCAAGAATTGATTTCGATAATTAATAAAGAAATTGAAAAATATAATTTGCGCAATCTCATGACAACCGGACTCGTTATGACTGGTGGCGGCTCTTTATTGCATGGCTACATAGATCTTGCAAAAGAGATTATTCAAATGCCGGTTCGACTTGGCATTCCAAAAACAGGTCAAAAGTTGCCAGAGTCTTTAGATAATCCTGTTTATGCAACCGGCTACGGACTTATTTTACACGCCTTTAACAACAAGAGAGATCGTTCATTTGACTTTAGCAAAGGCCATTCAGTAGGAAAATTGTTATATCGCATGAAATCATGGATTGCTGATTTCTTTTAATAGAATAAAGGAGAAATAATGATCACATTTGACGATTCAATATCAGGGAAAAATTTATCAGCAAAAATAAAGGTTCTTGGTGTTGGCGGCGCTGGTAACAACACCGTTAATAGCATGATAAGACAAGAATATGATTCAAATATTGAATTTATTGTTGCTAATACCGATGCACAAGCACTTGAAGCATCAACTGCTAAAAATAAAATACAATTAGGTATCAAACTAACCAAAGGCCTTGGTTCTGGCGCCAATCCAGAAATAGGTAAACGAGCCGCAGAAGAAGATCTCGATAAGATATTAGAGGTCATTGATGGAGCCGACATTGTATTTCTTGCTGGTGGCATGGGAGGCGGAACTGGATCTGGCGCATTACCAGTTATTGCCAAAGCATTACGAGAACATAATATCTTAACCATTGCTATTGTGACTAAACCATTTACCTTCGAAGGCAAACGGCGCGACAAAGTTGCAACTGAAGCAATTAAAAATCTACAACATATCGTTGACACTCTAATAGTTATCCCTAATCAAAAATTACTCGATGTTGCTGGTGAAAGCATTCCTATGATCGAAGCATTTGAAATGATCAATGATATTCTTTATCAATCAGTTAAAGGAATTTCATACATTATTACCAGATCAGGACATATCAATGTCGATTTTGCCGACTTACGAGTCATCATGAAAGATATGGGCTGCGCCGTTATGGGCACTGGTCGAGCATCAGGCAATAACCGCGCTATCAACGCAACACGTGAAGCAATTTCATCACCACTTTTAGAAAATATGAATATCAATGGCGCTAAAGGTGTTTTAATTAATATTAGTGGTGGCCCAAGCCTCAGCCTTCAAGAAATTCATGAAGCTGCTTCCGTTATTTATGAACAAGCAGATGAGCAAGCAAATATTATTCTCGGATCAGTAATCGATCAAAATATGAATGATGATGTCATTGTCACCGTCATTGCTACCGGCTGCCAACCACAAATACAAGACGAAGAACCTAAAACAATAGCTATTGAACTTCAAGAAGAGACTATTGCAACTCTAGAGAAAGAAGAAATAAAAGAAGAAATTTCAATTAAAGCTAGTACTCGTGATCGAAAGTCAGAAGAATCAAAAACTATTACCCAATATATAAATCATGAGCCAATCGATCTTTCTGATATCGATGTTCCTACATTTCTTCGCCAAGAAGTAGAAGATGACGAAAACAAGGTGCAGGAGTAACTTGCTTCTCGCCTTTTTCGCAAAAGCCCTTGCTTAAATAATAATAAACACTATAATTTTTCTTGTCTCAAACATATATAAAAAGGGGCTTTTTGCTGCTCTAGAAGCTTTTTTTATTTCTCTTTTTCTCAGAGGTCTCACAACTTAAAAAAAACCACAAACAATTTGTTTATGTCCTCAAGCCTATCATCGCATTTGATTGCAGATTTAAATAAAATTGATTTAGTGTTTTTACACTATCCAGCAAAAATATTTAAAACGATAAAACAAGTGCAAATCCCAACTTATCCGCTAAAATTGCACGACGCCCTTTAAATGCGTGTCTATAAAAAAAGTTAATAGCGGGAGAAATTTTAGCATCATCACCCAAGTCATAACCAAAATCATATGAAGCATCTACCCCAATTTGATGCAAAGTCCATTGCTTAAGATTTTCAGCAGTGTTAGCAATAGAACAAATATAATTATTATTACATATGGACAAAACACTATCTCCCTGCTTTTGAAATTGATAATTTACATTAAAAGATAAACTTTTCATGATATTCTTCACACCGAGATAAAGGCGATATCGCTGTAAAAATCCCCAATCAATATGCGCTGGTGTTTTAGCTAATAACAACAACTCAGTTTGGTTACAAGCTGTTTTAATGCGACGCGTTCTCGTATCACCCAAGAGCTGTGTTAAGTTTAATTCTACTCCCCCTACAAAGTGATGCTTCCAACACAAATTTAATCCACCACCAAATAAGATTCCGGGTGAACCGTCATAACCAAAGGGCAATGAAAACAATTGATCTTCATTAATTGTTTTACCAGTTGGAAATGATGCACCTAAGTAAACCGATAACAAAACATTAGTTAAAATTGGTTTCGATTGAGGAAAATCTTGTTCCCATTTAACCATGGCTGAAACGTCTCCTATACCGGTTCGTTTCCATGGAGAACAAATATTTAAGCCACCCCATTGACATACATTTTGAACCAAGTTATCGGTTACTAATTCCTTGACTAAATAATCCCCTTCAGTCACCTCCTGCGTACAATCATTCCAAGAAATGTCTTTTAATTGCATCTTTATAAAAGGAAGAAATATCCCTACAGAGAAATTATGAGGAAGCCAATACTTAGCACCAAAACCAAATTCAACCATATGAAAATTTGCCGATGGAATCAAGTGCCCTCGAACGCCATTTTCACTAACACCATTCAATTCCGCTGCAACCTGACCAATCGTCGAATCAGGATTAAAGCCTTGAACCATTGCTAAAGCATTTTGATCGCACTGCCACATCTGCAAGACATTACAAATTTTAGTATGATCCCAACGAACACCACGTTCGTTAAAGGAGCTTGCCGCATATGCATTACACTGAAATGTTCCCTTCTTTTTTATGTCAGTCCACAAATAATGGTCATATGGTTTTATCGTATCAAAAGCCAAACAAGCAAATGTTTGTCTTACGCCTAATGCTAAAAAAATCAAAGTTACATAAAATTGTGCACACTTGTTCATACGCGCTGTTCCCTTTTCACCAAAATCATTATTCATTTACTCGCAACCCAAAACTACCATTTAAAAGCCAAGCACCCGAAGCAGCAGAACGCATTACTCGACCAATTGATCCATTTTGTCCAACCGCGGCATCAATAAGTGAATTACCGCCAGTTGTAAACATAGAGACCCCTACACGTGTTATTGCCGATAAAGCCATTAAAGCCATCGTTCTATTACAAGTTGCAGGACGCGTTACTAAACGAACTGAGCCATCATCGGTATAACTTGAACGCATTTGCCCAAAACTTGCCAAATAGGTCGGTATATCTTCTACAAAAAGATCACTTATATTTCTAATGGATGAGTCAGAAACCGTTGAGCCTTCATCAATATAAAAACGATAAATGCGCGCTTGATCGTACCCAAAATATGAAGATAAAGCAAAGACTTGACCTCTATTAGCCAGACCAGTATTTAAATCGTTAGATGAAGCTGAAAATGACAATGAAAATATCGGTCCAGCACTTTCACGTGTTTCAACTAAACTCCATGCTGGCACGCCCACCTTTACACTGGAACCATTAGCAATGCGAAAAAGTCCTTTACTTGTAGCCAACAAAGCCAATTTATCACAAATTAATAGGTCAAAAAAACTGGCGTTACTTCCAAGCCCTAAATCAGTCGATCGTGCAATAATTGTACGTTGTAAAGAACCACTTGCAAAAGAACTTGAATCTATTGTGATGCGTTCCAACGTTCTATTAGTTAAAACATACAAATAGTGACCATCGCCAACAACTTTTTTAACAAATCGATAATTACCAGCTTTTTTAAAGGTGAATCCTTCCGGCAATGAACTCGGCAAGAATCCTTGTCCATTACCATCCGATAAAATAGCAAGCCCATTAACACCTCCAACAGCTATCCATGAGCGAGAGGAATTTGAAAAAGTTGCATTAGTCGTAATTGGACCTACCTGACTTAAAGCTCCACCTGAAACAACAAAAATACGCCCAGAACCGGCAGGAAAGGTTCCATTAGTACTAGACGCTAAATTAGTTGCAAAATTACCAGTATATGGCTTAATAGTTCCAGCAGCCTCACTATTATCGCCCATTTTCACTAACATAAATTTTTTTGACCCTGATACTAATAAGGTAACAATTCCCGTTAATCCAGAATTTGGAATTCCAACAACATTATTCGAAGCGTCAAAAACCTGCATCGCTGAAGCGCCACCAGTTGTAGCTTCCGGCAATTGCTGACTTATAATAGAAACAAGGCCAACCTCTGAATCACTTGTCGTACCACCTAACAATCCATCGGCTGAGCCGATACCCCACTCGGTACGTTTTACGGTATTAACATGAGTATCATCGGCCCCAGTTAAATACCAAGAGTTACCCAATGCATCAACCATTGCTCCATAATTACGATCATCAGATCCAGCTACTCGCTTCCAAGGTGTCCACGCAGCAATTTTGCCCAGATGATCAAAAATTGCTTGCGATTGAAAGAGTCCTGGTTGTTGCGATTGGGGAGCAGCATAACCATAAGAAGCAGCTACCGAAACGTAGACCGAATCTCCACGAACAAACATATCTTTTATCGTTGCTGCATCGCCTGCGTCAGGCAAAATAAGAGGTACAGTCCCGGCCCCTACCTGAGCTTCTTGGCTACTCGTTGTAAATAAATCCGAACTTGAACTAGCAGCGGTTCGCAAGGTACGCGAACGGAATCGATAATTGACTTCATTATAATCATCAAAAGGTGTAACTGATGTTTTAGCCGCCGTTCCGTGAATAGCACTTGTCTTCCAATCGTGATTTGTAGGCAGCTGTAAATTAACTAACGGAATCGCGTAAACTTGATTAGCAACCTTTCGAATGCCTGTCTGGGCAACAGCATTGTTCCCACCATTAACAATTAAATAAGGGAGCCCTGTACTCGTATGCATTACACGAACTTTATAAATAGAGACTGCTCGGCCATTATTGGCACCAACAATAATATCATTATTACTGCCTGTTACCGCGATATCAGGGATAAATTTTTCAAAATGTAAAATACCATTTTGAAATCTCCCTACGACAATAGCCCGAGCACCATTAGTAACACCGGCCGCAGAATTTACACATACCGCTACATATAAACGCTGTAGCAAATTATCCCAATACATATCAATTACTGGAGAAACTGTCGTATCAAAGGTAACATCACTCCCCACCTTCAAAGCATCAAGCGAACCGTTAAATGAAATGGCCTTATTTCCTAAAAGTCCCGTAGAAAGATCATACATTTTTAAAAAGTAATCTGTTTTTTCTTGATTTGCCCGAGCCGCAATAATACCACTATTGCCAGACCCAAAAGCTTGTCCATTTGCCGTAACAGCGCCTAAAACAATCGTTTGAGCAGTTGCATCACCAGTATTACACGAAGTTAATCCAACAATATCGCCAGCTGCGGCGTTTCCAGTGGCGTCATTAGGAATATCACTTTGAACTAATGTTACTGACGTATTAGTCGGCTCACTAGCATTTGCTAAAGTAACCGTAGGGAAAAAATAAAAGCGCTCTAACTGTGCATCTTTATCTACAATAGCAAAATATTGGATTGCATCATGTAAATCACGATTTGTTGATAGAAATTTAATTTTTTGCCCAGTAAGCGGATTACTCTGATCTTTTTGATTATTTAAGGTTATCGTAGCAACCCCGACAGGAATAAATTGAGAAACAGCACTAGAATAGATTGCAACCGAAAAGGTATTTCCTACTTTCTGTTCTCCTGCACCAATCACAACAGTAGCAATACTGTTATTAGATCCAGAAACAAAATTAATAGGATCAACCGAAAAATCGAAACTTGTTAAAGAAGAGCCAGAATTGCCGGTAATTACCGTTGACGCTTGAACTTGAAAAATAAAAAAAGAAAACACAAATAACAATGTAAAATATACACGATCTTCATTCATACAAAATCCTTAGAAAATGTTCGACCACTAATGTTAAAATATTAGATCTAAATAACGCCTCTAATTTTATCTTACTTTACAGATAATGCAAAATAGATAAGCTTATAACCATACACAAAGAATAATCTGTTTAATTTTTTTTCTAAATTTAATCAAATAAAAAATATGCACACAAAAGTTTTTTCCGCAACGACTGTCGGTATCAATGCAAAAGAAGTTCACGTTGAAGTTGATATCTCTCTTGGTCTTATGAATTTTTATATTGTTGGATTGCCAGATACCGCCATAAAAGAAAGCCGTCAACGCATTCAAACAGCCCTCAAAAATTGCGGCATTAAACTACCTGATCGTAAAATCACCGTAAATCTTGCACCGGCAGATCTCAAAAAAGAAGGAACTCTTTTTGATTTACCTATAGCAGTTGGCATCTTACAAGCAACACAATTGATTTCGTTAGATAATTCTTTTCTTGAAGAGACACTTTTTATTGGCGAACTCTCTCTCGATGGCTCCGTAAGACCAATTCGTGGTGCCTTAGCTATTACCTATGATGCAAAAAACCACTTGCATAAAAAACGAATTGTACTTCCGTCCCTCAACGCACAAGAAGCCGCTTTGATAGATGACATTGAAGTAATCGGCATTAAAAACCTCACTGACTTTATAGCTCACGCTCGAAAAGAAAAAATAGTTTCTCCCACAGTTTCATCTTGGCAATCGTTCATCAAACAAAAACAGACTCATAAAATAGATTTTTCTCAAGTTAAAGGACAGCGCCAAGCAAAGCGTGCTTTACAAATAGCCGCCGCTGGACGTCATAATATTCTATTTATTGGTTCACCAGGAGCTGGCAAGACGATGTTAGCTCAACGTCTACCCACAATCATGCCGCCTTTAAGCTTTCAAGAAGTTTTAGAGACAAGTAAAATCTATTCAATTTCGGGTAAATTAAATCACGAACAAGCATTAATCTATTACCGTCCTTTTCGCGCACCACATCATACTATTTCAGAAGCCGGTTTAGTTGGCGGAGGAACCTATCCACAACCAGGAGAGATTAGCCTCGCTCATCATGGCATTTTATTTCTTGATGAATTAACCGAATTTAAACGACATACATTAGAAGTACTGCGTCAGCCACTTGAAAACAATACCGTATCAATCGCCAGAGCAAATCAAACCATTACCTTTCCAGCATCAATGCTACTCGTAGCAGCACTTAATCCGTGCCCTTGTGGTTTCTTGGGGGATAAAAAGCGTAAATGCACCTGTAGCCAACAAGATATATATCGTTATTTACAAAAGTTATCCGGACCTCTCCTTGACCGAATCGATTTACAGGTTCATGTACAAGCAATTGACTATCAAGACATTAAACAAAGTTCTTCTGAACACTCTTCAGCAGAAATGTATGTTACCATTGAAAAAGCACTTCAAGCGCAAGAAGTTCGCTTTGGATCACATCGCTTTAATCACCATATGACCAGCGATGAAATTGAGCGTTATTGCGTGCTCGATCAAAAAGCCGAACAGGCTCTTCAATTAGCTTTTGACCGCCTTAATTTAAGTATGCGCGGGTATCACAAAATATTAAAAATAGCGCGAACTATCGCTGATTTAGATAAAAGCTCTACTATTCTGCTGTCTCATATTCAAGAAGCCATTACCTATCGCTCACTCGAACAAACACTTGAAAAGATGCGCGCTACTCCTTAACCTTCAATTTCAAGAAAATCTCCCTACACCTCGTTAACAAATAACCGCGCTACAAAAGCTTTTTCACGAAAACCTTGTCTATCAACCACCTCAATAAGCCCTCTAAAAAGCTATTTCCAATCATTATAGTGCTGAAAAAAATGAACCAATGGTCAAAATAAAAAAAAATTAAAGTAGCTTTATTTGACAATAAGTTAAAAGAATCCTATCATTAATAATGAAAGCCGCGGGGTGGAGCAGTCAGGTAGCTCGTTGGGCTCATAACCCAAAGGTCGCTGG
>CAYPXP010000001.1:0-23664 GCA_964414965.1 uncultured Pseudomonadota bacterium | reverse complement strand
TTTGCTATGCGTTATTACATAATTTTATTATTGCTTTGTACCGGTTGTAGTCATCAAAAAGTTCGCGAACGAGAAAAAAATCGAGTGCGTTGTCGTATTGGCGAAATTGAACAAAAATATCAAAAAGAATTAGCTATTGCTGATGATTATTTTAATGGTAATCGTGAACAAAAAAATGTTGTTTTAGATGATTTGTATGAAATTTTAATGATGAATGGAGAGCCTTACCAAGCAAACTATAAGTTACAGGCACTCGATCCTTATCGCACATACCCATTTTTAAATTTTGCCCATGACCTTGAAGGTAAAATAAGTTTTTTGCAATGGCGTTTGAGATTGTTTGATTCAGAGACTGATTATTATAGTTTAATAAAAAAACTTATTGAGCGTTTTAATAAACTTAAAAAAATAATAATGATGCATTCGCAATATCAGAAAGAAGTTAAACGCTATGAAAAGTATCGGCTTATTGAAAGTGCCGTAGATTTAGCATCGCATCAAATTGAAGATTTAAGAGATCGTGTTCTAACTTCAGAGCAGCGTTTGAATCATCTAACTGAGGTTAAATAAGATTTTTCTTTAAAAACAGCCTTTAATCTTTTTTCAAGATAGTATAAAACGCTTCTTGTGGGATAGTGACTTTACCAATCTGTTTCATACGCTTTTTACCCTTCTTCTGCTTTTCAAGAAGTTTCATTTTACGGGTAATGTCACCACCATATAAAGGAGCTGTAACGTCTTTACGAAATGCCTTTACTGTTTCACGAGCTATGATTTTTGCACCAATTGCTGCTTGGATAGCAACATCATACATTTGGCGCGGAATAACTTTGCGCAATTTTTCAGCTAAATTTCTGCCCACATTATACGCTTTTTCTTTGTGAACAATGATTGATAAGGCATCAACTTGTTGGCCATTTAATAAGATATCAAGTTTAACTAAATCTGCTGGACGATAGAAAGGGCCTTCGTAATCGAAACTTGCATAACCTGAACTGAGTGATTTAAGTTGATCATAAAAATCGGTGGCAATTTCGTTGAGCGGAAGTTCATATTTTAAGATGATTCGTTCAGTATCTAAAAAGGTCATCTCTTTTTGCTTGCCAAGTTTTTCTTCGCAGAGAGCGATAATATTACCAATATATTTTTGTGGAACAATGATCGTGGCATCCATAATTGGTTCAAGGATATCTTCAATTGCGGTTGGATCAGGAAATTCAGATGGATTTTCAATGTCCATCGTAGTTCCATTTTTTAGATTGATTTTATAGAGCACACTTGGGGCTGTTACGATAACTGCTTGATCATATTCTTGTTCTAGTCTTTGTTTGAATACGTCCATGTGTAATAATCCAAGAAATCCACAACGAAAACCAATGCCTAAAGCGGTTGATGTCTTTTTCTCAATAGAGACGCTTGCATCATTTAAAATCAGTTTGCCAATAGCTTCTTGTAATAATTCAAAGTCACTGTTTTCAACGGGATAAATCCCCGCAAAGACCATAGGTTTAGCCGGTTTGAAACCAGGAAATGGTTTGACCGGATGTTTCGGATTAAAGACGGTATCACCAACACGAGCGTCACGTACCGTTTTCATGCCTGAAATAATATAGCCAACCTGACCAGCATAAAGCGCTGGTTGTGGCGTCTCACTTGGATACATGAGCCCCAATTCTAAAATTTCATAACCTTTGTCCATTTGAGCTAATTTTATTTGATCACCTTTTTTTAAGATGCCTGATTGCAGATAAACTAAGCAGACTACGCCGCGATATTCATCAAACCATGAATCGAATAATAAGGCTTTGAGCGGTTGATCTACATGGGCTGTCGGAGCTGGCAGACGTTTTACTATTGCTTCTAATAATTGAGGAATGCCTTCACCTGTTTTTGCAGAAGCAAAAAGAATATCATCTGCATTAAAATCAAAGAGCATTTGCAATTCTTGAGCAACTTTTTCAGGTTGAGCATTTTGAAGATCGATTTTATTGATAACCGGAATAATTTTGAGACCTTGTTCAAATGCCAAATAAAAGTTAGCCATAGTTTGTGCTTGAATGCCGTCAACAGCATCAACAAGTAAAACAGCTCCTTGACAGGCATATAACGATCTTGAAACTTCATAACTGAAGTCCACATGGCCAGGAGTATCGATTAAATTGAGTAAATGATCTTCATCATTGTGATGATAAAACATCGATACTGTTTGCGCTTTAACCGTGATGCCTCGTTCGCGCTCTACTTGTAGCTTGTCTAAGAATTGGTCGGCATGTTTTTTGTGCCCAGAAAGTGTTTCAGTATATTCAAGAAGTCGATCAGACAGAGTGGACTTGCCATGATCGATGTGGGCTATGATAGAAAAATTCCTGATTTTTTCAGGGGTGAAATTTTTTAATTCAAAGTTTTTACTCATATTTCTATTTACTTTTACGCTTATAAAGCAGTATAAACGTATTTCCTTTCATACACTAAACAGCGAGATGATTTTTTCCAAAAGAGCAACTTTTTAGAAATTTATAGTCTTCCTATCTATTATAGGTGAAAGTGTGCGATTTGTAAATTTGCAGCTTATTTTGCTAATCTTAAATGGTATGTTGAAAGGATTTCTTTATGAACAAAAGATTTATTATCGGATTATTTGTTTTACTCATTTTTTTAATTGCCTATAAAAGTGGCTTTTTAGGCGCTATAACTTTGGAAAATCTCAAATATTATGCTCACCAATTAAAATGGTATGTTGCGCATCATTATTGGAAAGTAGTTTTTGTTTATTGGCTTATTTATACGATTTCAATGATTTTTTCATTGCCCTGTGCAGCAATTTTTACTATGGCTGGTGGTTATATGTTTGGGATGATAGCTGTTCTATATGTTACAACAGCACTTACGCTTGGTTCCTTGGGAGCATTTTTAATTGCACGGTATGTACTTGGAGATTTTTTACAGGAAAGGTATGGAAAGCATTTAGCAACTTTTAATAAAGCGATGAAACATGATGGCGGGTGGTATTTGTTTACGATTCGCTTAATACCTGTAATACCATTTTTTATGGTTAATTCACTTGTAGCCTTAACAAGAATAAGTGTGCGTGATTTTGTGATAAGTACCTTCTTTGGGATGATTTTTCCTACGGTGATCTTCACTTTTGCAGGTACTGAATTAGCTTCGGTTCAAGAAGTTAATGATGTTTTTTCGACAAAAGTATTATTGGCTTTATCGTTTATGATTTTATTCTCATTATTGCCATTGTTATATAAGTTTTTGAAGGAGCGAAAGTAATTCTTTTTTCCTTGTCTAAAAAGCCTATCCTCGCTATACTTGTTAACAGTAAGTTTTTTAAGGGTCCGTAAAAAAAGGGAATTATGGATCAACCAACTACCAAAGAATCAATTCTTGTACCAAACATTAAGCCGGTACAAATAGAAAATGAATTAAAGCAATCGTTTCTTGATTATGCTATGTCGGTCATTGTGAGCCGTGCATTGCCTGATATTAGGGATGGATTAAAACCGGTTCATCGTCGTATTTTGTATACGATGAGTCAACTCGGTTTTGTATACAATAAGCCATATCACAAGTCTGTTCGTGTAGTTGGTGAAGTTCTTGGTAAATACCATCCTCATGGTGACCAGGCGGTATATCAGACTATGGTTGGCATGGTTCAAGATTTTGCCAAACGCTATCCTATTTTGGATGGTCAAGGTAACTGGGGTTCGATTGATGGTGATGCAGCGGCAGCGATGCGTTATACTGAAGTTCGTATGCAAAAAATTGCCCAGGATTTTTTAGCTGATCTTGATAAAGAGACTGTTAAGTTCGTACCCAATTTTGATGAAACAACTGTTGAACCTGTTGTTTTACCAAGTAGAGTTCCAAATTTATTAGTTAATGGATCGGCTGGTATTGCTGTTGGTATGGCAACATCTATTCCGCCACATAATTTAACTGAAATTATTAATGCGTGTTTAGCATTGTTAAAGGATCCAGATCTCTCTGATGAAGATTTATTTACTTTAGTTCCTGCTCCTGATTTTCCAACAGGAGGCATTATATGTGGCCGTTCAGGAATTGTGCGCGCATATAAAACTGGCCGTGGCAATCTGATAATGCGTGGCGTGGTTGATGTTGAAGAGACCAAAAAAGGTGCCGCTCTTGTTATAAAGGAGTTACCTTATCAAACCAATAAAGCAGAACTTGCTATTCGTATTGCCAATTTGGTTAAAACTAAGGTTCTTGAAGGAATCTCAAATATCCGTGATGAATCTAATAAGAAAGGTATGCGCCTTGTTATTGAGTTGCGTCGTGGAGAAATTCCTTCAGTAGTTCTGAATCAATTATATAAACATACTCCGATACAAACGTCATTATCGATATTGATGCTTGGATTACTTGATAATCAACCAGTAGTTTTGCCTTTGCGTGAAATTTTGAGACAATTTTTACTCTTCAGAGAAGAAGTTATTTATCGTCGAACACAGTTTGATCTCAATAAAGCCAAAGCGCGAGAGCATATTTTAGCTGGTTTTATTATTGCTTTGAATGATATTGACGAAGTTATTCAATTGATTAAAAAATCAAACGATTCATCGGAAGCTATTGTACAATTAAATAAAAGATTTTTGTTAAGTGAAGAACAGTCTAAAGCAATTTTAGAAATGCGCTTACAGAGATTAACAGGACTTGAACGCGATAAAATTTATCAAGAGCTGGAAGAACTTAAGAAAACAATTATTTATTTACAGAAAATTATTGATGACAAAGCTATTCTTCAAGAAGAGATTATTAAAGAGTTAGAAGAGATTAAAAAAATATATGGAGATGAACGAAAAACGTTGATCTCTGGCGCGATTGATATTCTGACTGAAGCTGATCTGATTCCAGAAGAAGATGTTGTAATAACGTTGACTAAAAAGGGTTATGTCAAACGAGTTCCATTGAATACGTATGGCGTACAACATCGTGGCGGAAAAGGCAAAATGGGAGTTGCTTCCGTTGGAGATACAGACGATTTAGTACAGGACATATTTGTAACGAGAAATCATGATGACTTGTTATTCTTTACTAATCTTGGACGTGTATATGGAATGCGCGTATTTGAAATACCTGAAGCATCACGTATTGCCAAAGGAAGAGCGGTTGTCAATTTATTGCCTTTAGCGCCTAATGAGTTTGTGGTGAAATTGCTCTGTTCACATGAATTAAAAGATAAGTTTATAGTTATGTTGAGCAAAGAAGGCATTATTAAGCGTACAGAAGCTCAAGCATTTGAAAAAATTCGTTCTACTGGCATTCGCGCGGTAACGTTACATGAAAATGATGAACTTGTCTTTTGCGATATGAGTAATGGCAACGACGAGGTTATTATAGCAACCGCCTATGGACAAGGTATTCATTTTAAAGAGACTGAAGTGAGAGCGATGGGACGCCAAGCAGCTGGTGTAATAGGCATTAGATTGCGTAAAGGTGATTCTGTTGTTGGTATGGAAGTTATTGATGACCCTGAAAGAGACGTTCTTTTTGCTACACAAAAGGGATATGGCAAGAAGGTTAAGGTTAAAGATTTTCGCGTTTCTCATCGAGGTGGTGTTGGTGTAAGAACCATTCCGGCCGATACAAGAAACGGAATGGTCGTTGGTATTGTTGCAGTTGGCCCAGATTCAAATATTCTCCTTATTGATACATCAGGAAAGATTATTCGTTTGTCGCCAACTGAAATACGTACTATGGGACGTCAGGCACGCGGTGTTCGCTTAATCCGTTTAGATGAAAATCAAAAATTGATTTCAGTAGTCTCTTTTGATGAACAAGAAGAAAAGGCTGATGCAGCGGCGCTAGAACCAAAAGAAGCGACAGAAAAACAATCAACAATTTAAGCTTATATTAGACAGCTATGATACATCAACATGAAGAAATCATATTACATCTGTCACTTATTGATGGTATTGGTCCGGTAGCCATTCAGCAATTATTTGATATTAGTCAAAATCAACAGATTGCTTTACATGATTTTTACTGTATGGGAATATCTGCTTTTGAGCGATATGGACTTAAAAGTCTTGTTGCGCAAAAAATAGTTGAAGGATTACAAAGTCGACAGTTGCTGGATCAAGAACTAGCATTATTGAATAAACACAATCTGTCTTTTACAACTATTTTGTCAGATGATTATCCACCACTCTTAAAGCATATTTATATGCCGCCGCCAATTTTATATTATTGTGGATTGCCTTTAGATAGTTATAAAAAAAACTTGGCAATTGTAGGCGCTCGACGGGGAAATCAGTACGCCCAGTCAGTCATAGATTCATTTTGTCCTTCGTTGGTAGCTGCAGGATGGACGGTGGTAAGCGGTGGAGCGTTGGGCGTTGATTCAATGGCACATCGCGGTGTTTTGGCGGTTCAAGGTGCTACTATAGCTGTTTTAGGTTCTGGGCTATTAAAACCCTATCCGTATCAAAATAAGAGATTATTCGAACAGATTGAAAAGCATGGGACTATGGTAAGTCCTTTTCCATTACTCATGGAACCATCACGTGGAACATTTCCTGCTCGTAATCGTATTATTGCTGGATTATCACAAGCTCTTTTAATTGTTCAAGCTGGTGAGCGAAGTGGCGCATTAATCACTGCCCGTTACGCGTTAGATCAAGGTAAAGAAATTTTTGTTGTTCCAGGCTCGTTTAATGATCCATTGAGTGTTGGTTGTCACAATTTGATGCGCGAAGGGGCGCAATTGGCTTGTTCTGCGCGTGATATTATGAAGGCATTTGGGGAGATGGCCGATATCGAGAAGCCTAAAAAAGGACCAATAAAAATACAAAATTCTGTGCAACAAGCAATTTTGGATGTATGTCAGGTTCCCGCTTCAATTGATGATATGAGTGCTCAATTAAATTTTTCTTCAGATGAAATTTATGAACAATTGTTTATACTTCAAGTTGAAGGTGTTTTGGAACAAAACTTTTTAGGATTATTTCAGATTAAACAATAGTAGTAGTTTTTTGATTTTTTAATAAAAAGCCTATAAAATAAAGGATAATCAGAATATAGATTTACTCATTACTATGTAGGAATTACTATGCCAGTACCAAAACGTAAGCGTTCTAAAGCGAGAAGAGATAAACGCTTTGCGAATAAAGGAATTAAAAAAATTACGATCGCTTCGTGTACAAATTGCAAGTCACCTATTATGCCACATGCTATTTGTCAAACCTGTGGACATTATAAAGGTGTAAAAGTTGTAACTACCAAGATTGAACGTAGCATGAAACGAGACGAACAACGAAAAGCGAAAGCACAGAAACAAAAAGGCGGAGCAAGCAAAGAGTAGTTGACTAACTATAAGGATTGAAATGACGTTGAACGTTGAATTTCAAAAAGTAGTTAATTTGGTTAAGACCTATCTAAAAAATGATAAAGAATTGCGTATTTGGGGAGCAGCAGGATTTGTATTAGTACTTGGTGGTGGTAGTTATTATGGCTATCAGTGGTTAGTGAATCGTTGGTCGCAAAAGGCACAAATAGCTTTTTCTGAATCATATGATGCATATAATCAAGCAATCGCAGCGCAGTTTGGTGATAGCGTTAAACCTGAAGCACTTAAAGAACTATGGGAACAGGCTGAAATGGATTTTAAATATGCGAGTGAACATAATAAATATGTTTCATTCGTATCTTTTTTTAAAGCATTTCGGGCTCAAACATTGGTTCATCAAGGAAAGAGAGAAGAGGCTTTAAAGACATTGCGTGAAGCTCTCGAAAAAATGGGTTCGAAGAATCCTTATTATGGTCTTTATCAAATTGGTTTTGCTTTTTTATTATTAGAAGGTTCTCAAGAAAATATCGAAGAAGGACTTAAACAGTTAAATCAAGTGGCTAGCCAAGATAAAAATACATTTCAAGACATGGCCCTTTATTATTTAGGTCTTTATTACAGTGTTTCTGGTGAAACACAAAAAGCAGTTGATTATTGGAAAAAGATTCAAGCGTCTACCAATGTTCTTTATTCTAAGAAAGCTGAATCTCCATGGGTTGAGTTAGCAAAAGTTAAACTAATTGAATTAGGTCAAGAAAAAGAATGATGTTATGAGTCTTAATCTTAAAAAGCCAGTAAGAGTTCGATTTGCGCCATCGCCAACAGGGCATTTGCATATTGGAAGTGTTCGAGCTGCATTATTTAATTGGCTTTTTGCTCGTCATCATTTAGGAAAATTTTTACTTCGCATCGAAGATACTGATCTTGAACGATCAACCCAAGAATTTACTGATTCAATTTTGGCATCACTCGAATGGCTTGGTATTACCAGTGATGAACCGATTGTAATTCAGACAAGTTTAATTGAAAGACATCGCGCTTTTATTGAACAGCTTCTTTCAGAAGGTAAGGCATATAAGTGCTATTGTTCTCCTGAGGAATTAGAAGGGCGTTTGGCTGAAGGGGAAGGGTATGATCGTCGTTGTCGAAATTGTACGGTGCCAGCAGGTGATAAGCCGTATGTAGTGCGCTTTCGATTGCCGTCTGATCGCGAATCGATTACGTTTAATGATCTTATCTTAGGTGATATTACGGTTCCATTAAGTCAGCTAGATGATTTTATTATTGCTCGTTCTGATGGGTCACCCGTTTATAATTTTGTAGTAGTTGTTGATGACGCAACGATGGAAATTTCACATGTTATTCGTGGTCAAGAACATATTAATAATACGCCTAAACAAATATTGCTTTATGAAGCGCTTAATTTAACGAAACCGGAATTTGCTCATATACCATTAATTTTGGGTAAATCTGGTGCAAAGTTAAGTAAGCGTGATGCAGCAACATCTATTCTGAGTTATAAGGAAGAAGGGTATATTCCGGAGGCCCTTATTAATTATTTGGCACGACTTGGTTGGTCTCATGGTAATCAAGAAATTTTTACGGTAAAAGAACTTTTTGCTAATTTTTCATTAGATGAAGTTGGTAAAAATAATGCCATGTTTGATTTAGAAAAATTACGTTGGGTTAATAGTGAACATATCAAACAAAAGTCGGCTCAATGGTTATTTGATTATATTACAAGTGTTTTAAAGCTTGATCTGAGCGAACAGTTAGCTGATTGGTCAGGCGAGAAGGTTTTGATAGCCATTGATTTATACAAAGAACGTATACAAATTCTTTTAGAATTGGTTAATGGTATTATTGCACTGAGCAAGATGCCTGTTAGTTATGATGAAGCTGCTTGCGAAAAATGGATAGCTCCTGATACCTTTGATATCTTAGTAGAATTAACGTCCGTATTATCGGCTTTACCCGATTGGAATAATGAAGTATTAGATTCTATAATCAAACGGTTTGCTAAGGATCATCAAATTTCATTAGGACAAATAGCTCAACCTATTCGTATTGCATTGACAGGAAGTGTTACAAGTCCAGGCATTTTTCATCTTTTAGATTTAATTGGGAAAAAGGAAAGTATTAAACGTTTAGAAGCATTAATAAGCAGTATTAAAAAATAAAAAAAGCTTCTGAGGTTTTTATATGTACAGCAAGGGATTTCTCTTTCCCGGATATGGTTCTCAATATGTTGGAATGGGCAAAGATTTTTACGACAAATATCGGTGTGTTCAAGAATTGTTTGAAGAAGCAACTAATTGTATTGGTCTAAATTTTGTTCGTCTTTGTTTTGCTTCATCAGAAAAAGAATTAGCTAAACCTCTTAATGCTTACTTAGCTCTATTTTTGGTTCAATCTTCAATTTATCGTGTTTTACGTGAATATGAAATTGCACCTGGTTTAATTACTGGATGGGGCGTTGGGCATGTGAGTGCCCATTACGCGGCTGGTGTTTTGAATTTTCCTGATGGTTTATATATTCTCAAAAAATATATGGAATTTTTTGAAGAACTAATGAGTGGATACGATGTTTCTATTGTATCTGTTCATGGTATTGAAAGAAATGTCTTAGAAGAAAGTCGCAGACTTTGTAATGTTGCAGATGTAACCAAATTAGCTATTATTCGTGATGAAAAAAATTTTGTAGTAGGTGGCGTCTCGTCAGCTATGAACAAGTTGTGCTCTTATTTACAGAAACAATTTGGTGTTGGCGTTGTTAATGAATTACATACTTATGGCTTACATTTATTGGTAGTAAATGAAATTGTTAATCGTTTAAATCAGTATTTGGAAAAGATTGATTGTAAAAATCCTCAAATTTCATTAATTAATCAATCCGGTTTGATTGTAAAAAAAGGTACAAAATTTAATAAACTATTGTTGACTGAGTTTATGTATAATCCGATTGATATTGGTCAGATTGTTAAACAATTACAACGCGTAAATACCGTTATTCAAATTGGACCAGGTTCGGTAACATTTGATATTATAAAAAAATATTTTGATGAAAAGAAAAGGCTGATGATAATTCAGCGAACTGACTTAAAGGAGCTTTGTGATGTCAGAAATGATCAAAAATAAAATTATTGAAGCAATTGCTTTAGTAAAAAAAAGTGAGAAAAAATTGAGTGGAGAAGAGACATTTCAAGAGCTTGGTATCGATGATCTAGATAAATTTGAATTGATATTAAAACTTGAAGATCTTTTTATGATTGAAATCAGTGATGATGAGGCTGAGAAAATGGTTTCAATACCAGTGACTTTTTCATCAATAACGAGCCTCTTAAATTCAAATAAGCCTGTCGAATTTTGATGAGTTTTTTAAAAAAAGAAGACCCGATTTTTTCGAGTCTTCTTTTTATCTTATATTTTATTAGAAGCTTATGCCGCCTTTGATATAGGCTCCCCACATGTTGAGTGCTGTGTTACCACGGCCCAATTCTATTTGAAGTGAGACCCCTAGGTAAGGTTTTAACCAAGTTTTGCTAAAATTATAACCAAGATAGCCGAATAGCATATTTGAATAGGTTGCTGGGTGTTGAGCAACACATGGATTTATGTTGCCGGAGAATAAAGCATAAGTTCCTAAATTGCTAGCATTAGCAGCTAAAGAGTTATTTTCATTAGCTATATCGCTAACCGTTTTATCGTAGATATGAGTTCCCCAGTTCGCAGGATCTTTAATAGCGTAATAATCGGCGCCGTTTCCAAGACAATTATCACATATGGTGAGACATTCTTGGCTACGAGACCAGAAGTTATAGCCAATAGATAGATCCCAGTTATCTTTGAGCATTTGAGCCATGAGGGTAAATTCAACCATTGCAGCTGCGCTAACTTTTACTTTTTTGTTTAACAGATTAGCGGCTCGCTCAGTATTAAGGAATGTTCCTTGTTCATTGTAACGGTTCAAAATAAGCCAATAATTAAAGGCACTCGTATCATTTGCCCAAAGACTGAGAAGGCGACGGTTGCATCCTTTGCAAAGATGAAGTGCGCGTAAATCACCATATATGGTTATACGTTTATGATTTGCTTCCTGATTGAAAATTTCAACTTGGCCGCGTAGTGCTGCACCAATTTGCCATGAACGTTGTGAACCGATTGAAGGACTAAATAAGAAGCGGTTGCAATTAGAAGGTGTAGGAACTCCAGTTGGAGCGGCAGCAACTAAGGCGATGCCCATATTGCCGCGTTGTTTTCTAAAGAAATCATAGCCTATTTCAAAGTGAATATCAGATAGTCCATAACATGATTTTTTACAACCAATACGACCGGCTTCTAAAGCTGGAATTTGGCCCAGAGGAGAACCATCGCATAATGCATCATCTAATGAACGATAAACAACATCAATGGCTGTGCCACTTGTTGTGGCAAAGCCATCAGGATAGACTGAGGTGCCAACTTCATTATTTGAAAAACTTAATTTTGGATTCCAACTAGTGCTAACAAATGGAAGTCGCAATCTTCCCCAAAGTCCTTGAACCCATTTATCAAGACCGATAAAAACATCAAAATCTGCTAAGCATTCTTTTACGGTAGGTTCTAATATTGCGGTTCCTTTAAAATTTGAAGCAAGTCCTAATTGAAGGTTTTGAACATCAACATTAGTGTTTACAATACCGACATTGAGGGGTCCTCTTTCAGTGAAGAAGTATTTGCCAATGTCACAAGAATCAAAATTTTGGCGATAACCTAAACTAATGTTGAAGTTAAGATAATTTTCTTTGTTGTCAATCAAGTGCGTCTTATCTGATGTTCCCACAAACACTAAAGCTTGATTATTTCCTTGTGGACGTTGTGAAAAATGTGTTTTTCCATAAAAGTAGCTGCGATCACAGCAAAAACTATCGGCGGCTATTTTTGTTATTGAGAGTAATACACAGGTGCTTAAGAGACGTAAAGAGAGCTTTTTATTCATGCTACCCCTTTTTTTGTATATTAAAAACTAATCACCTTAAAACTTATCATGATCCTATCGAAAAATATTTAAAGCTGCAAGTAAATAATTTTCAAGGAAAAAGAGAACCTGATTTAAGGCCAGGTTCTCTTTTTTATCGACTAGAAGCAGAAACCACCTTTAAGGTAGAGACCCCAGAGGCTAAGTGCCGTGTTGTTTGTGCCAAAATCAAGTTTGCCAATCAAACTAACATATGGTTTCCAATCAGCGTCTTCCCAGTTATAACCAATGTGAGCAAAGATTGTGTTACTGGTATATTGTGGTTGTTCGGCTACGCAAAGGCTTAAATTTCCGTTGCCCGGTGTAAAGTTGATAGCATTTTCAGTAACGGTTGTTGCTTCAAGCGCGTTCCAAGCGGCTTGAGATCCGGTGACCAATGTTCCGGTTTGACTTATACTGCTATCATTTGGACTATAAAAACCACCATGATAGGTTAAAGCGGCATTTGCTACTGGTGCATTGCCCTTGATTACATAATAGTAACCAGTATTACATCCGCAGTTATTACATAGACAAAGAGTTTCTTTTACGCGGCCGTAGAAGTTATAACCTATGCCGGCGGCAAAATTATTCTTTTTATAATCAAGCATTACGGTAAATTGACCTTCACCCATTGCTTTTGATTTTACTTGATAGCGTAATAAGTTTGCGGCTCGTTCTAAACCAACATATGTTGCGGTAGTACTACCTTCGCTTATTTCAAATTTTTTCAGTAAAAGATAGTGATTAAATAAAGTATTTCCATGAGTTAAAATGCCGAGCATTCTAGTGGTTTTTCCACCAAATCCACTATAGGCTCGAGCATCAAAGTTGATATCAACTCGTTCATTTTCATCTTTTTGCCAAATTTGGTAACGGCCAAAGAATGCGCCACCGATGAGCCAACGATTTTGGCTACCAACTTTTGGATCAAACATAAATAGGTTGCAGCAATTTTTTCGGTGAGGTTTATTAGCGACTGGACATTCAACATCTAAAGCAATTCCTAAAAAGCCTCGTTCACGTCTGAGAAAATCATAGCCAATACTTAATCGGATGCCACTTAAGCCGTTAGTTGTTCGTGTACAATTGATAAGTTTTCCGGCTGTTAAAATTGGAGCATCGCCAAAGCAAAGGTTGCCAAGTAATGCACTTGAAAGTGCACAATTACCTTGA
This sequence comes from uncultured Pseudomonadota bacterium, assembly GCA_964414965.1. Classification (GTDB taxonomy): domain Bacteria; phylum Babelota; class Babeliae; order Babelales; family UBA12409; genus UBA12409. The sequence goes on along the minus strand of CAYPXP010000001.1, from coordinate 10,177 downwards.
TAAACAACATTCTCAAGATCCCCTTCTGTACAAACAACATTAACCGTTTGATTGGCGCTAATGATGCCTACTGCTGCAGGTGTGGTATAAGCAGTGCCGCCAGTGTAATCAACGGATGTTCCTAGTCCGGCGTTCCAACGTGTGTGAGCAAAGGGAATTCGTAATTCACTCCATAAACCTTCAGTTACATTGTCCCAAGCAGTGAAGAGATCAAAATCAGCAATAAGATCTTGATATTTTGGGCAGAGCCAAGCAATGCCAGTAAACGTGCTTGAAAGACCGAGATCTGAGGCGCGAACATCAACCATAGCAGTTCTACCATCTGCTGCATTTGCGCCAACTCTCATTAATCCATTTTTATTTAAAAAATATGATGATAAAGGATATGCGTTAAAATTTTGTTGCCAGCCAATGGTAACGGCAAAATCACCATAAAACTCGTCTTTAAATTGATGACGTTTATCATTAGTCATGGCCATTACCAAATATTGATTTGATCCTTGGTCTCGTTGGGCAAACCACGTTTTACCATAGGTGCAGTAACAGCCACCAGTGCAACAGCATTCACAATCATTACAATTGCTGCAACCAGAACAATCCATACAATTGCAAGAATAAGAGCTATCGCAACTACAATTGGAGCAAGTTCCGAGGGGGCATGCACAGGAACATCCTGTGGTATTACAGGTTCCACAGCAGGAAGAACAGGAATTATATCTACAAGGAAGACAGGCTTGAGTTTCATGAAGTGATAATAAGATTGCCGTGATACTTAAGAGCAATGCTCGGCGTAACGAAAGATTCATTAGTACTCCTTTTAATATCTTACTTTTTAATTTGATTTGAAGATTTTATTGTTAAAGGTTATCTCTTGTTTTATCGCTCCTTTCGATCAAAAAGTTGTTATTGAAAATACCATATGAAAAATTTGAAATTTATGCAAGACAAAAAAAGAAGAACCCGGGAGTTCCCGGGTTCTTAGGTACTAGTTAAATCGTGCCAATAGTTAAATTAGAAGCAAATACCGCCTTTGAGGTATACGCCCCAGAGTCGTAATGCGGTATTTGATGAACCGATGTCGACCTTGCCAAGAATACCGAGGTAAGGCTTCCAGTCAACATCTTCCCAATGATAGCCAAGGTGACCAAAAATGGTGTTGCTGATGTATTTAGGATGCGTTGCAGGGCAGACTGTTACGTTGCCGTTGCCACAAGTTGAACAACTGCCACAGCAATTGCTCAAGTTGAGCGCTGCGCCTGTTACGGTTGAAGCTAATAAGTTGGCATGGACTACCTGCGAAAGTGGTACCACGGTGCCTGTTTGGTTAATGTCAGAATCGGTTGGACTGTAGAAGCCACCATCGGTATCAGCATCTGTATAAACAGGGAGATCACCCTTAATTACATAGGAGTAATTATCACCACAGTTGCAGCAGCATTTGCAGAGTGAAAGTTTTTCTGCACTGCGACCGAAGAAGTTGTAACCAAGTGCACCAACAAAGCCGCCGTTCTTATATTGGAACATTGCGGTGATTTGTGCTTCAACTGATGCGCTGCAATTCTTGACTTGGTATTTGAGTAAGTTAGCTGCACGTTCTAAGCCGACATAGGTTGCTGTTGTACCACTTATTTCAAATTTCTTGAGTAAGAGGTATTGGTTGAACAATGTGCAATTATTTGCTTGTAAACCTACAAGACGAGTTGTTGTGCCACTGAAGAGACCAGCTGCACGGCCGTCAAAGTAGAAGTCAATGCGTTCTTTTTCATCACGATCCCAAAGCATATATTGTGCACGAAGAACGCCGCCTATTTTCCAAGCGTGTTGTGAGCCAACTTTTGGATCAAAGATGAAGAGATCACAATTATTGCATTTGCAAGGTTTATTTGCTGCAGGGAATTGGACGTCAAGAGCTAAGCCCATTGAGCCGCGTTCACGACGTAAGAAATCGTAACCGATTTCAAGTCTAATTCCGCCTAAGCCATTTTGTGTGCGTACGCAGTTAACCATTTTACCAGCGGACAATCTTGGAGCATCACCAAATCCGCAGTTGCCGAGTAATGCACTTGATAATGCACAGCTACCGGTGTAAACAACTTCAACAGGAGCATCGTTAGCACTTGTTACTACAAAATCAGTTTGGTTATCATCTAGGGCATAATAGGTGCCACCGAGATCTGATGCACTGGAGCCTAAGCCGGCATTCCAACGTGTATGAACGAATGGAATACGTAATTCGGTCCAGAGACCTTGAACAAATTCATCCCAAGCTAGGTAAAGATCAAAGTCTGCGATGAAATCTTGGTATTTAGGACAGAGCCATGCACAACCTGTAAATGTGGTTGAAAGACCGAGATCTGATGCACGGATATCTGAAACAGCAGCTGCGCCAGAAGCGGCATTAGCACCAACATTTACGCTGCCACATTTATTTAAGAAATATGATGACAAGCGGGAGCGGCTGAAGTTTTGTTGCCAGCCAAGTGTAATTGCGAAATCGCCATAGAACTCTTCACGATCGAATTGGTGACGATTTTCGGCGGTGAGTTCCATAACGGTGTATTGATTTGAACCTTGGTCACGTTGTGAGAACCAGGTTTGACCATAAGTGCAGAAGCAACAGTCGTTGCAGCAATTGCAACAATCTGAACAGCTATTGCAGCCGCAGCTGTCACAGCAACTTGAACAGCAATTGCAGCTACATGAATTGCAGCATGATGAATTGCAACACGATGTGTCGCAACACGATGTGTCGCAGCATGAGGTGCTGCAGCATGAGGTATTGCAGCATGCTTGTAAAGCTACTGGTGCTAATAATAATGCAACCAGCCAAGCTCTCAGCAGATTTTTGTGAAATGATTTCATAAGTACTCCTTTTAGGACTTACGTGTAGATTAATTTTGTTTATTTAACACCAAACGTTGTTTTATTTCTTCTCCTTTTATTCCTCCTTTCGTAAATTTAAAAGATTTCCTTTTTTACCACCCAATGCTTATTGCCGATCGTTTCTTACTCAAAACGCTAATACATTTTGTACGTGAAGTCAACTGTTGATCGTGCTGAGTCGACAATTAAGCATAGTTCATTATACTCATGATAAAAAAAAGTTGTAAAGAGTTTGTGTTGTTAAATTGATCTGCTAGCCGAAATTTTCTTGAGCTATAAGGACGAAAGGCCTTTTATTATGGATGTTTTCGCATTGCTTATTATTGTACAGATTCTGTTAGAGAGCCTTCCTGTTAGTAGTACAGGACATCTTTTATTATTGAGTAAATTTTTGTGTAAAAGCAGTATTGAATTTTTTGAATGTATTAAACCTTTTTATTATTTAGCTCATGGCGTTACTTTTATTGTTATACTAGTTTTCTTTTATTCTTTTTGGCTTGATATTGTTCGGTTAATATGGCGTAAAAAAAATATTTTGGTTCAGCCAGTTAAATTTTTTTTTGTTATAGAATTGGTTACTTTGATTGGTTGGTTTAGTCTTTCTCGTTATATTTCACACATTCCTCTTTATATTGGTTTTTGTTTAACGAGTCTTATATTGTTTACGTTATATTTTGTTCCACATGAAGCTGAAACAAGAAATTCTTGGAATTTGCGTGATGCATTGTATATTGGCATTACACAAATGGCAGCATTTATTCCGGGAGTTTCTCGACTTGGGGCTACTTTTGTTAGTGCTCGTTTATGCCATATTTCACCCTATAATGCTTTTGCTATTTCGTTCATTGCTTCACTTCCATTGGATGGTGCTGGTGTAGTATTAGGGCTTTGGCAATTGAATAACAATGAAGTAAAGTTGTTTTTGTCTACTTATTATGTACAAATATTTTTAGCTGCTCTTGGTTCCTATTTTTTACTTTATTTTGTTGAAGTTCTTATAAGAAGAGATCGACTTTGGTGGTTAGGTTGGTATATGCTACTACCAATGATGATAGCGTTATTTGTGTGAGGAGCGTATGAATGTAAAAAAAATGACTGATTATTATATTAAAATAGCGTTAAGTTTAATCTGCAGCTTTTTGGCTATTTTTACGTTTTATTCTTTTTATCAATTTAGTTCTGTAATGCCATCGGTTTTTTATATTGACTTATCGCAACAAGTTATTTGGTATACCTGGGTGATGAATTCCTGGGGGGCATTACTTTTTTATGCATTGGGTATTTCTGCTTGGCTTGTTCCTCTTCTGTTATTGTATGCAGCTGCTGTGCATTTTTTCTCATTGTGGCATCGTGAATGGGATCGTTTTGGGGCGAGCATTGTTTTGATTATAATTAGCTCGTTTTTAGGAGCCTTTTCTTCAGGGGTTTTATGGCATGGTCTTGTATTAAAAGGGGGTTTTTTAGGGAACTATTTGCGTGTGTATTTTTTAAAGACAGATACGGTTGTTTTATGGAGTTGCGCGAGTTTTATAATTTTGTGTAGTTTGATTATCATTTCACGATTATCTTTCATGGTCCCTTGTCATTATCTCTGTTTATTTGTTGAGCGTTCTTTACAACAAAATAGTTTAGTTCGCCAAATAAGTTCTATTGTTATAAGAGATTGTTCATTAGTTATAAAAAAAATGATTGCTGCTTGGCGATGGATATACTATTGCTTGATAGGTAAAAAAGTGGCCGAAGATCCTTCTCTTTTATTTAATCAGGATCAATTAGATCAGTTGTCCGATTTGCAAGAGATTATTCATGATGAAATTTGGGATGTGGAAACTTTATCTAAAAAAGAGGTTCCCATAAAAGAAGTTTCTATAGAAGTGCCAACAAAAAAACCTTCTTCAGTATATCGATTGCCTGATGTTAACTTATTTACCATGTTTAAACCGGCAAAAGATGATGAACAGCTTCATGAAGATCTAAAAAAACAGGCAGGTGTTCTAGAAGATAAATTGGCTCATTTCGGTATTGAAGGTAAAGTAACCTCTATAAAGCATGGGCCAGTGGTTACCTGTTTTGAATATCAACCCAAGGTTGATATGAAATTAAGTCGAATAACTACGTTGGAAGATGATTTAACATTAGCTTTGGAGGCGACATCCTTACGTATCTTGGCGCCAATTCCGGGAACATCAGTTGTTGGTTTTGAAGTTGCCAATAAAAAACGTAATGATGTTTTATTGGCTCATATTATTCAATCGAAAGCTTATGAAGCTTTTAGAGGTTCACTGCCTTTGATATTAGGATATGACACGATCGGGCGAGATATTGTCGTTGACTTGGCAAAAATGCCACATTTACTTGTTGCTGGTTCTACAGGATCGGGTAAATCCGTGGCATTGAATACCATGTTAATGTCTTTGTTATGTCGAAAAAATCCTGATGAATTAAAGTTAATTCTTGTTGATCCAAAGAGACTAGAATTTTCTGCTTATTCAGACATCCCCCATCTTTTGTTCCCTATAGTTACTATGCCTAAACGGGCTATACAGGTATTACAATGGCTCGTTAAGACCATGGAGCAGCGATATGAATTTATGGCGCAAAAAGGAGTGCGGAGCATCAATGATTATCATATTCGTTTTGGTGAAGAAGCAGTGAAATTTATGCCATATATTGTAGTGATAATAGATGAACTTGCTGATTTGATGATGACGTCAGGTAAGCAAGTCGAAGAATGGTTGACGCGTATTGCCCAAATGGCACGTGCGGCGGGCATTCATATGATAGTTGCGACACAACGTCCGTCAGTTGATGTAATTACCGGATTGATTAAAGTTAATTTTCCAAGTCGTATTTCATTTCGCGTTACTTCGAAAATTGATTCTCGAACAATTCTTGATACAGGTGGTGCAGAAAAGTTATTAGGGCGTGGTGATATGCTTTTCTTGGACTCTCATGCATCGCAATTACAGCGTATTCATGGTGCTTATGTAGCTGATGATGAAATTAATAAAGTAGTTGCGCATCTTCATGAAGAACGGGCGACTAATTATTTGGAACTGGATCCATTAATTGCTGAAGATACAATAATTCGCGAAGAAGATGACGAATTGTTCAAAGATGTGTTAAAATTTTTAGATGAGGTAGATGAAATTTCTATTTCATTACTTCAACGACGTTTTAGAATTGGTTATAACCGTTCTGCGCGTATTATTGAAACTTTAGAAATGCAAGGTGTCATTACATCATCGGATGGTGGAAAAACACGAAGAGTTATAAGAACCGAATAAAATAACTTTAACCTTGACAAATGAGCAAAAAAAAGCGAAAGTTGTTCACATGTTATGCAATAGACAGTCTGAGTCATCATTATGGAGAATGTGATGTTTGATAAGAAGTTTATTACTTCAGTTTTGCCGGATGCACAAATCCTTTGCGATTTTTTTCCAAGCGATTTTGTATTTTCAATTGATACGAGAACATTGAAAGTAGGTGATATTTTTATTGCCTTTCAAGGGCAATCCACCGATGGTCATAATTATATTGTTGAAGCCCTTGATAAAGGGGCAGCAGGATTGATTATTAATAATTCTCGTCAAGATCTTTTAAATAAAATAGACAAAGATCTTTTGAAGGAAAAGTTTATTCTCTTAGTTCATGATACCTATCAAGCATTGTATAAGCTTGCTAAGGCATGGCGGACAAAATTTGATTATCCTGTTGTTGGTATCACAGGTTCCGTTGGTAAAACATCAACGCGTGAAATGGTAACAAATGTTTTATCGTTACAAAAAAAATCTTTTGTGGCGACATCAGGAAATTATTGTAGTCTCATTGGGTTGGCTTTAAGCATTTTGCGCATGCGTGATCATCACGAAGTTGGTGTTTTTGAAATTGGTATTAGTAAACGAGGTGAGATGGGACAAGCCGTTGATATATTGAGGCCTACGATTGCCGCTATAACTTCGGTTGGTCATAGTCATATGGAAGGGCTTGGTTCATTACAGGATATAGCCAATGAGAAACGTTTAATTTTTAAGTACTTTAAGGCTGATAGTGTTGGAATTGTTAATGGTGATCAATCCTATTTATCTGATATTGGTTATATGCATCCCGTTATAAAGTTTGGTGCCAAATCTACGAATCAAGTACAAGCACGAAAAATTAGAATCAATAGCGATCAGATAACATTTCTTCTTAAATTGTATAGAAATAAATATGCCGTTCGTTTACAAAGTTCGCACGAAGGACGAGTTGTTAATGCGTTAGCAGCAGCTTCAATCTGTTATTTATTACATGTTGACGAACAGGTTATTGTGGATGGTGTACAGTTGCCAATTACTATTGGAAGTCGATTTGAATTTTTACCCCTTAAAGGTGGTAATGGATTTGTGATTAATGATTGTTATAATGCAAGTCCAGAAAGTGTGAAAGCGGCTCTTTTGGCTATTGATCATATTAAAACAAAGGCCTATAAGGTTGCAGTTTTGGGTGATATGTTAGAACTTGGTGTTGATTCTTCATTCTGGCATAGACAAATAGGACGTTTTTTAAGAAAGACGCCATCTATTCAAGAGGTGTTTTTAGTAGGCAAATGGATTAGAGCTGCGCAAATTCTGATACCAGCCGGTATCAAAGTAACGTTAGTTGAAAATCTTAAAGAAATTTCTGATTTTGTACATACGTTAGCTCAGCGTGAATTACTGATTTTAATTAAAGCTTCACATGGTATGAATTTAGATGTGGTCGTTGATGAAATTGCTCAACGGCCAATTTCATTTGCTGGCGCAAAAAAAGTTTCAGAAGATTTATTAGTACAACACGATATGCAGATAGTTAATAATGAACAAAAGTTATCATAAACCGGTTTTAATTGCAGAGGTTCTAAAATTTTTGGAGCCGAAGCCTCATGGCATTTATATTGATGCGACATTTGGTGGTGGTGGCCACACAAGAGCTATTCTGGAGGCTGAACCAACCTGTAATGTTATCGCATTTGATTGGGATCGTAAAGCACTTGAATTACATTCAGAAGCATTTAAAGAAGAATTTGGCAAGCGTATAACCTTTTTGTGGGGCAATTTTGCGCATCTTTATCGTTTACTTAAAAAAGAGTTAAAAATTACTCAGGTAGATGGGATTCTTGCTGATTTTGGGACATCGCAAGCTCAAATTTTTCAAAAAGAGGGTTTTTCATTTGCGGTTGATACGCCGCTTGATATGCGTATGTCACCAGCACATCAAAAAGTGACTGCGGCTCACATATTAAATTTTGCCTCTGAAGAAGAATTGGCAAAGATTTTTTTTGAGTATGGAGAAGAGCGTTTTTCACGAAAAATTGCACGCGTCATCCTTGAAGAACGTAAAAATTATTTTATTAACACGACGAAACAGTTAGCTGATATTGTTGAACGTGTTTCGCCACGAAGAAGCCATATTCATCCGGCAACATGTATTTTTCAGGCTTTGCGTATTGCGGTAAATCATGAATTAGAGAATATTCAAGCATTTTTACAGCAGTCATTACAGTTGTTGGCTAATGATGGCCGTTTGGTGTGTATCAGCTTTCATTCACTTGAAGATCGAATAGTTAAACAGTTTTTGGTAAGTCATCAATGTAAAACTGGATGTGATGGATTTGAAATTTTAACTAAAAAAATAATTACCGCAACTGATGAAGAATTAAAGGAGAATCCATCGTCACGGTCGGCTCGATTACGTGCTGCTCGACGATGTTGTATTGATTAAGAAAAATTGACAAGTTAATAAGAAAAATATAGAGTGTAAGGGAGGAATCGACAAAATAGAAAGTCTTTTACGCATGGAGCGTAGGTTAAAAGAAGTAGATATCCTGAAGTATTTTGCTTAAAGGTAATAAACATGAAAATCACGGAAGTTAAAATATATCCAGTAGAAGATGGTGGTAGATTAAAGGCATATGTAACGATGGTATTTGACGATAGCTTTATTATTCGCGATTTGAAAGTTATTGAAGGAGATAAGGGGTTCTTTATTTCGATGCCATCACGTAAACGTAAAGATGGCTCTTTTCGAGATATCGTTCATCCTCTTAATTCAGAAACTCGTTCTGACATTGAAAAGAAAATTATTGAAGAATATAACAGCAGCAATGAAAAAACTGTAGAGTAAAATAAAATTTATTGGGGCGTAGCCAAGTGGTAAGGCAACGGTTTTTGGTACCGTCATTCGGAGGTTCGAATCCTTCCGCCCCAGCCAAAATAAAAAAGACACACGTAACGTGTGTCTTTTTTATTAAAAGAATTAAGCGAAAAAAAACTGTATTACATCTTTATTTTATAATATTGTAGTTATTAAATGTTAAAAAAGGAGAAATGATGAATCAAGCTATTAAAAAGGGATTGGGATTTGGGTTGACATCAGGAGCAATAACGACAATAGGACTTATGATCGGCTTATATGCAACCAATCCATTGTTACCGGTTATTATAGGTGGCATTTTATCGATTGCAGTGGCGGATGCTTTTTCAGATGCATTAGGAATACATCTTTCTGAAGAGGTTAACCGTAGTATAACAGAACGGGATGTATGGATAGCTACAATTGTAACCTTTTTATCAAAATTATTTATTGCTTTGAGTTTCTTGATAGCTTTTTTTATTGTTCCGTGTTCATGGGCGATTTCTGTAAATATTGTGTGGGGAGTTTTACTATTAGCTTTATTTAGTTTCTATATTGCAAGAGAACGTAATATGCCGGCATGGCATGTTATTATGGAACATGTTACAATTATGTTAGGTGTTGTGGTAATAAGTCATTGGGTTGGTAAATTTATTGCATATATTTTTGGATGAAAAGTATTGCCATGCAAAAAAAACTTTATTTAGCTTCACAGTCTGTTCAGCGTAAACGATTAATGCAAGAAGCTGGGTTTGAATTTGAAGTTCTTGCTCAAGATGCGGACGAAAAATCATGTGATTGGGGAATGCCCCTACAAAAACTGACTTGTCGATTAGCGCAACTAAAAATGGATCATAGTTTTCCACCTACAGGCTCTCAGGAGAATGAACATTGTTGGATTGTGACAGCCGATTCATTATGTATCGATAAAAATGGCGAAATTTTAGGAAAGCCACGGGATCATTCAGATGCAATTCGCATGGTTAAGCTTATTAGGCAAGGAACAGTTGCAGGAACAGGATTTTGTATTGAGCGTCGTATATGGAGAGATGGTCTATGGCATTCAGAAGAACGGTATGTTGGCTATAACTATGGCGAATGTGTTTTAGATATCCCTGATGAGTTTATTGAATGGTAT